>NZ_PNCN01000071.1:0-71153 GCF_005886135.1 Pseudoalteromonas sp. S4741
ACATCGACATCACAGAACGTTTCAACTAACTTGTTCATGCTCGTTCCTTTTTGTTCTAATCACTCTTGGTCGAATGATCGGATCATGGAACGAGCATTTAGTTCCTTTAAATTAGTAATTTCTTATCCGAAGCTCAGGTTAACTACTGGAGTTATCGCAACTGGAAAGCAATTAAAATACAGCAAAATAGTCATATCATGCCGATTGCTCGCGGGATTTTTTCGCTGTTCTTTTTCTATCCTTTATTTTTGGAGCTCCTTGCACACAGTCAAGAGCACCATAAAAAGAACAAAATAATGCCTAATGCGCTAGCTATTGTGGCATGGCTACTCCTTTTAGTACTTACAGTAACAACACGGTTTGACGATTACTCAACTTTTGCGCTGTGTATAATTCCTTTGCTTTGGCTGCCATTAGTTAACTACATTCAACACCTGAACCAATCATCTGACGCACTTGCATACAACTCTAAATGGCGAGTAAGAAATATTGTGATCGCCATAATTTGGGCTCCCATTTTATTTTTAAGCTTGCTCGAAGAGGTTTACTTGTTACCGAGTACCGCGATCGTTAAGGGCGATAAATTATGGTCATTTCAAATGCAATTTTTGAAGCGTCATCAATTAGTGCCTATTGATGAAGATGTGCTATTTTTTTACAGCGATGCATGGGTAGATTTTCGTAACGACGGCAATGGTATAAGCGACAACTATATTTTTAGTTATTGGAAAAATGAACAAGACCAACTTGAATCAAACTTAAAACACTTTAAAGATATAGCTAGCGTTGAAGTAACTTATGGTAAAACACAACTTGAAAATACAGTTATCAAAGTGATAGATAAGCAAGGCGATCACTTTTTACTTATCGTCGATAGCGAGGGAAGCAAAGATAAAGAGTTGGTGGCACAAATAAATCGCAGAGTGAATAACCAGAAAACACCATAATTATAAAGCCCAACACTAATTTAAATGCCAATACATTGCTTTTATTGAGCTTTTTACAAAGCCACAAATAAATGAGAATTATTTTCAATTGAGTATTGACAGTTCGACAAATCTAACTGATAATCAATATCAACAAGACGGTAAAGCATCACTACTTGTACGGAATAAACTGTTTTGTTTCTCGACCCTGAAACACGTGTAGCCCACGTTAAAGCTTGGTTACCTGTTATTAATCGCAACGCCCCTTGATATTGATAACGGGTAACCGCCCTACATTTTACTTGCTACATTGCTCATATCGGTGACGGTAGATATGAAACTAAAAAAGCCCTTACGGGCTTTTTTTATGTCTGTTATTTAGTGAGCTACCTAATGTAAAAACAATTAACGGCGGTTTTTACGTGCTCGCGCTCTGCGTTGTTTTTTCTCTTCTTCTTTAGCGGCTTTTTTAGCCTCCGCCGCAGCACGAAGCTCAGCAACCATCACTTCTTCTTCCTCACGCATAGCTGGCGTTTCCATGGTAATACGACCAATAATGCCATCGCGTAATTCATTAATTAGAATTTCTGACATTTTATAAGTATCAATTTGATTACCACCACGAATACAACCACGCTTTTTACCCGCCATTTCAACAAATTCCCAATCACTTTCTGGTAATTCAGCAATTTTATAGCGTGCTTTTAACAGCTCAGGATAAGCATGTAATAAATATTCTGCGGTATAACTGGCAACATCTTCATATTCAAGTGCGGTATCACGTATCGCACCGGTAGCACCTAAACGGTAGCCCGAGTTTTCGTTTTCAACTTTTGGCCACAACATACCCGGCGTGTCGTACAACATAATGCCGTCTTCAAGCTTAATGCGTTGCTGCGCTTTAGTCACCGCTGGCTCATTACCAGTTTTTGCCACAATACGCCCCGCTAACGTATTAATTAACGTCGACTTGCCCACGTTAGGAATACCCATGATCATGGCTTTAACTTGCTTATCAGCACCCACTTTGTGCGGCACCAACTTTTTACACAACTCATTAATACGGTGCACTTCCGCCGCTTTATCATTACCAAATGCAATCGCCTTCACACCACTTTCTTGCTCAAAGTAGTTCATCCACTCTTGGGTCATTTTAGGGTCAGCTAAATCCGCTTTATTTAAAATTTTAATCACCGGTTTGCCTTCACGCAGCGAAGCCACCATCGGGTTTTCACTACTATAAGGAATGCGCGCATCAAGCACTTCAATGATCACATCCATTTGTGGCATGATTTCTTTAATTTCATTACGGGCTTTATTCATGTGCCCAGGGAACCACTGTATTCCTACTCTACTCATTTGATTTATATTACCTTTATTTTCAGGCCCTTGGCCATGGGTACTAATGTGGGTACTAAAAGTAAAGATATGCTATTAGTACTTAGCTAATATGGGTAGTTTACTACATTGAGCAGGATTATTTAAAAGTTTACTTTATTCCTAAACCCAACAACAAAAAATAAATAAGAATCTCATTTATATTTTAAGGAGTTCGCAAGTGAGTTTATACAAGCAAGAATTTGGTCAAGACTTCGACTTAGGATTTGATTTAAAAGAGCATCCATATCTAATTGATAAAAGCTGGCACAATGACCTTTGCCCAAGCTTCTATTTCAAAGTAGATGAACAGTACTATGTTCTATGGGTGGATTATGCTGACGAAGAGCGAAGAGAGGAAGATACGTCTAGATATGTAATTGTCGAAGCTCTTAATGAGGGAAGTAATGAAGAACCGGAAGTTTATGCTGGTGGAGGTAAAATAGCTTTTCAATGTGATTTTTTTACTGAATTGGAAGAATGGCTAAAGTTATACCAGACAAGCAACCCAAGGGTGGATATATGAAAGAAGAAGAGTACATAGAGCGTAATTATCGCATTAAGCTTAGCTGCGACTCAAAGTATTTAAAAATAGAAAGCATCAGCCCCAACTATCAATTAGGTCATATGCAAATGCGTGTTATTGATGGAAAGTTAGAAATACGGGATCTATGGATAAACAATAATCAGGTGAACTTTAGAGGAAAGGGATTTGGTTCTATATTAGTTAAACATGCTTTTGATCATGCAAAGAAAAGAAATATTAATGTTGTATTTGGCTACACTCAAGTCAATGATGTACGGGTACATAACTTCTATAGGAAGCTTGGCTTTACAGTATATATCGATAAAAAGAGAAGTGTTGCATGGTTCATTTCTTTTTTTAATAGTCAATTAGATCCCCCCCTAGATTTAGACTATTTGGCTAAGTTGTGTAGGTTAAGTAATGAATTTAGTATTGAAAACTTCCTTTGAGAATTACTTTGAACCCTCTATAGCTTGCTAACCAAAGCACTTATATCCATAAAGAAAGCTTAAGGACTATTTCATCAATATGCTAAAATGACTTAGATTTAGTAGCTAGAGATATAAATGAGTAATTCAAAAATAAACTTCACTCCTAAAATATGGTTCTTCGATATGGAGGGGACATTACTCCAAAAAGATTTCGCTTTAGATAACGGAAAGGTTGCTCCTAGCGCTTGGACTGTTTTAGCTAAATTAATTAGTGAGGAATGTTACTTAAAGGAAGAGTTATCAAAAGATCGCTGGAACGCTGGTGGATATAATGGCTACTTAGACTGGATGAAAGATACAATTCGTATTCAGCAAGAGCATGGCATCAAGAAATGGCATGTAGATGAAATTGTAAAATCAGCCAAGTTACATAATGGAGCACATGAGCTAATAAAATCAATAAAAGCTACAAATGCCAAGGTTGTATTAATTAGTGGGGGAATAAAAGCTTTAGCCGATAAAGTTCAACGAGAGCTAAAGATAGACCATGCTTTTAGTGCATGTGAGTACTTTTTCGATGACTGCGGTAACCTAGATTTTTATAACCTTTTACCTACAGATAACGAAGGTAAAGCAAGCTTCATGCAACAGATTGCAAAAGAATATGGTGTCCCCCCCTCTGAGTGTGCGTTTGTTGGTGATGGAAAAAATGATAAATTTCTTGCTCGCGTAGTCGGTCTATCTATTGCCTTTAACGCCCAAAAAGAACTGGTTGAGGTGAGCAATTACTCAATTGTACAACCGCAAGGCAGAGAAGACTTATCAGTGATTAAAAGCCTTCCTTTTTTCGTTCAGCGATAAAATTGTGTAGTGGCTCATATCTGATCTGACACATTACATCTGTAGTTCCGATCTAACCTGACAGGCGGATTTGCGCAAGAAGCGGTTACTTGATCTCCTTCGAATGAAGGTCCGCTGAAGACAAATAGCGGACGTTTAACGACCGCATTTGCGGCTGGTTTGTCTCGCAAAGGAAAACCTTTCCAACAACATACGCTTGCTAGAAGCATTTCTAACCGTCAATAATAGCATCGCATTCATCAATAACATACTGAGGTACAGTTTGATATTTTGCTGGATTAAGTTGGTAAATATAATCATTCTCAATATGAAAAGACTGATTTATAAATTTCTGGATGGTGCTTGTAGGAATATCATTTTCTCTCCCATCAAAAATTATTCGGTATAAATGAAGCTTTTCGTAGTTATTAGTTGACTCCCTATAAAGTTGTTTCATTGCCTCCTCGTCCTTAATAAGCTCAATAATAGTTGAGTAGTTAAACTCAGGGATTCGTTCTAATATTTCCGCATTAGCCTCCGCTTTTTCATCGTCAGACATTTGTCTTTCTAAGATGCCACCATCACCCTGAACAGTAAAAATTAAAGGTATATCTCTTTTGTGGAATACATTTGAAAGGAGCTGGTACGCCATCCCTTTTACATTCATTACCTCATATGTTCGGCGTAAGTAAACCAGCTTTTCAATTACATTTTCAGACGCCTGAATATTCTGTGTATTAATATCCATAAAAGTGTGAATATCTGACTTTGTCACTTCAATCTCGTTAAGCTGTCCCTTCTTATTTTCAATAAAAGATGCAGACGGCTGATCAAACCTTACACTGTGATGAAATATCATATCGACAATTGGTTCGAAGTCGTGGCTGAGAAGAAGGACTGTTTTACCTCTAAAATTACCTTTAAAATTCCGCTCTCTACAAAACAACATCTCAATAATGGCGTACTTCTTATTTTTATCGAAAGATGAGATAGGGTCATCCAGCACTATTAAATCAGGGGCTGCTTTCACCGCATCAAACATAAATAACACTAAAGCAAACGCATTACACTCCCCATAACTCAATCTATTGCGGACCTCTGTCACTTCGCCATTGTTGAGCTCGGTATGCAGCAATTTTAGTCGATGATGCCCGCTTTCATCTTCCTTCAAATCGACCTCATACTTGTAACCAGCATTTTTTAAGAATGAGTTAATACTGGCTTTATTTTCTGTAACAAGCTGTTCAATGTATCTTTTTTGAATTGCTATCTTGCCTTGCAGTACCCCAGCTTTATCAGTTAATCCGTTTATAGACTCGTTAACTTCATCTATTTTTCCAAGAATTTTTTCTGACTGTAAATGTCCATATAGATTTGGATCGATCAAGAATGTCTTTAATTGATCAACTACGGCCTCTACGTCTTTAAATGATAAAAATCCAATATTTTTTAATTGATTGAACTTTGAACTCAATCGGTCTGATTGGTCTTTCACTTCTTTTAGATATGCAATTTGCTCTTCATCATATCCATCGATAGAACTTACAAAACTATTTATTACCGCTTTGGTATCATCAGAAAAGTAATCTTCAAGCCTTTGAAAAACGCTAATTATTTTATTTAAATTTTGAATAGATTTAGAGTTATAAACTTCGCCAACTCTCTTTATAGTGTCCTTAACAGTCGCGACCTCACTAATGCAGTAAGGGCAATTATCTGTTCTGTCTACAAATTGATTCCCTTCAGTCTGCCACTTAACCCACTTAACGTTATCTTCGGCTTGAATAAAATCCTTATATACTTCTAACCCTTCAGGAATATTATCGACCTTATTTCCATCCTTGAATGCTTTTGCCAAAGCACTAGACCCATGAACACCTTTTTTCGTTGGCCTGCCGAAACTATCACTCAGCTCCTTAAAATCATTAATAAGGCTGTCAATATCTGGGTCATCTGAAAAGTGGTGTTTTATTTCTGATACGAGGCCTTCAATTTCGCTCATTACTTCTTCGTAGTTTTCATCACGAATAAGTATGTCGAAACTCCCTTTTAATAGCTCATCTGGTTGGTATACAAATTCATTAATATAAGATTCATCAAATACCATTACACTTTCGAATCCCTCACAACCAGTTACACTTGGTATTACATCTTCGCTTCCTACGGCTTTAAAGGGCGTAAGATCGGTGATTGCATTACTCCCTGTATTGCTATCTTGAATATGATTAAAAATGGCCTTTGCTAAAGTGCTTTTTCCAGTACCATTTATTGCATACTTTATATTAAGACGACCTTGAGCTAGGCTTACCTTCCCATAATCAATGTTATTGCAGTTATGAATTTCAATTTCCAAAGCTAACTCCTTGCTCGAATTAAGGGGACTTATTACATAATTTGCTGAGATTTTATACTAACACTCATGTTCACTGAAAAGCCATGTCTGGGACATTCATAGGAAGAGATAAATGTCCGCTTCACGTACAGAGCTGTACTGTCCGAATTGGTTAAGCTCTGTGATGAAAAGTGTCAGATGGAGTTGTGTCTAATCCACTTTTTAGTTATTGGATTTAACTTTTTTTAATTCTTCCAACTCTGCTTTTACTGCTTTTAATTCAGTTTGAACCTTGTCTAATTTAGAGTCAAAATCATGATAGAAATAATCTCTAGCATCTGCGGCTAATGGTGGAAAAACAACAGTGAAAAAGGTCGCTACTATTGCAAATATACCAGCATATATTGCAGCTCTTGATAAAGAAGTACTATTTACCTCATCACGAACAGTCTTCTGAAGTTTATCTCTGTCCAAAAAGCTTTTAGGTAAAAGTCGAAAATACCTTTTCTGATCGGAAACATATTTATGATAGAGATATTTTCTTTCCTTACACTTTAAGTAATCATTCGAGTCAAAATCAATCCTATGAAAAACTACTCTAAAAAAGTATCGTTCAGTTAAAGGGAGCTCTCGTCCAAGAGGAATGCTTTCTTTTGAAAAATTAGTAACGTATGTAGAAATTGGACCGTGAAAACCACTATCAACAATCCCAGTGTTAAATGCCAGTAAGCCTTGTGAAGACAATCTATTTTTTAAAAAAACATAAGCTACGTAGCCTGGTTTCACATCAATTACTTGCTCCGAAATCAAGCAAGCCATCTCTTGAGATTCAAGCGTATATCTATCACACTCAGAAATTTGAGATCTATCACTTTTATAAATGATAGATCTAACATCGAGGTCGATACTACTCTTACCTTCGTAATCTTCCGGATTTAGTTCACTATCATCCCTACCTTTGACCAGTCCCTTTTCAATAGCATTTTTTGGGGAAAGCTGCATTTTTATAAATCCTTTTTTTGGTTTTTATTATATAAATCAAGTATCTTTAATGGGCATTGATATAAGCAATTAATTTCAGCGTAGTCGGCAAGCAAGTCTTCATTTTGAATAACATGTTTGCTTGGTTCAGCCATATATGCAGATTCAATTGGTCCATTCTTACCTGGGAAAATAAACATATTAGAGACACTGTTCTCAGGATATATTGATTTCACAGCCCTTACGTAGAAAAATTGCTTAACTAAATCAGGCCACCCTGGAGCCGTCTCAATGCTTTTTGCAGAGTAATATTTAGCATCAATAACAGTGAAGTCACCAGTTTTAGGATCTCTAAGCACAATATCAGTTCTTTGTCCTTTCCTACTAGCCAGCTTCAATTCACCATTTATTTTATATACAGGCTTAGCTAGCTTTTTGTTAATAGGAAATACGTTTTTCAGTGCTTCTGACAGCATATGTTCCCACATGCCTTCAAACCTTTTTACACCAATAGAGAAGTCACTTTGCTGAGACATACTTTCTAATTTAAGATAATTTATTAACTGTTTAATGAGATAAATATCGCGATCTGAATATGCTCTTGTTAGCTCATTATTCAGGTGATATAGCTTCGCATCATTATCCAGTAATGAGGCAGGAACATCGATAAGCTCTCTAGTTATTGCTCCATCAACATTAATTAACCACCCAATTTTTTGATCTAACTTGCGTAATATTTCAGCATGAATCCTCGCAGTTTCACAATTAGAGTATACGCGTTTGATAGAACCAGCTAACTCTAAATAAACAGGACTGTCGCCTGACATATATGGTATAGATTGCTTAATAGTACGGTTCCAATCTATTTTACCTGAGTTTACCTTCCTCTCGGATATTCGACGTGTAAAAAGACCATTGTTGAAGTAGTCTTCAAATAAGGCAAATATTAAACCTAGGTACTCTTTTCCATATACTCCTTCATCAATTAATTCATCAGCATTTATAGCGTTGACTTTGTTATCTAAATAACGCTTCAGTGCCTTCAAAAGTGTCGCACATACCTCCTTTTGACTTAATTCATCAGCTTCTACAAAATCACTGTTCCGTGGAAGGAACACTGCAATTTTATCATCAAAGCTAATTAAGCCACAAAACATTACTTTTTGCTTATTACTGTAAAGAAGCCCTAGTTGATCCAGTTTTTGAACTAACTTCTTGGGCATTGCTTTTACAATACTTTGCCTGTCTTCAAATAGGTGTAATTTACGCATTATTAATTACATCTATTCTGCTTGTTCATCTGCGGCCACTTCTTGGGCTTTTTGTGCGCTGTTTAACGTCTCTTGTAGTTTAGTTTCAAATGTTTCGGAGAAAATAGGATCACCTTCTCCAAATTTATGCGACAACTGACCAAAAGTGCTTACTTCTGATGTATTAAAAATCACATCACGCTTTCCATGACGAAGTACATCATCCCAGAGGTAAACTAATATTTTACCTTTTAATGTATTATTGGCTTCCTCAATGCTCGTAAGCTCATCATCAGATACAAAGCGGTGCCCTAGTAGGCGATCTTCAGGCACTTGTAAGGAAGACAAAGTATCATTAACAACTTCTGCAAATACTTTCCAAGGCACTTCTATCTTCTCGCCATCAGAAAGTGCAATCTCAAAATTACCATTACCTGCTTTAGTAAAATCTATTGGTAAATATTCGAATAACCAACGTCTCTTAAAGGCTGTATCCATTGGCATGACTGATTGATCGCTACTATTCATAGTTGCTAGAATTGAAAAGTTTGAGGGTAAGTAAAGCTTATGAAACTTATCAGGCTCATTTAGATGCTCCTTGATATGGAGCAACATATCAGGATCTGATACCTCTATCTTATATTGGCTTTCGCCCTGCGCATTTCTATCTAATAGTTGGAATATCTCACCAAAAACAGCTGCTGCAGGTGCTCTATTAAGTTCTTCAATTACAAGAAAAACATGTTTATTTGTATCATTTAGAGCTTCTATAAGTGCCTTTGTGAAAGGCCCAGCCCTAAACTTATAAGAAATCTTCTTTTCACCATTTACATCGACCGTAACAGGCTTTAAAGCACCTATAAGATCACTATATTGCGTGTCTGGGTGAAATACCGTTACATAACGGGAATGGTTTTCTGTTACTTTATCTATACGGTGGCTTTTTCCTGTACCTGGAGCGCCGTAATAAATCTTATTTGTAGCTTTTCCTACACCTATATCGATCGGCTGCTCAGTGGCAATAGACCTCAAGTACTCTTCATTATCTGGAATTTGACTTTCAATATAAGTGATTGCTTGAGCAATCGTATCAGCCGATAAGTGTAACTTTTTATCATTGTAATCTTCGTTAAGCTGATTAGTCTTATACAAGATTTTATTTATAAGGCTAAAGAGAGGAAGCGTTTGAACCGTAGATAAAGCATTCACTGTTTGTGAAGTTAAAGTGTTTGAGAATAAATCTCTCATATCCCCTTCAACGTATTGAGCTGCATTAAGATACAGTTCCAAGTTATCCTGAATATCTTTTAAAGTCTGCAGTAACTCTACAAGAGAGAGGTTAAAGTATTTTTTACCGCCTCTTCTCCCTGTATTAGAAAAAATAATACTAGGCGAAACATTTCTATAGCTTAAATCCATCTCACTCTGAAGAGCGCTACATTCATTTATAAGCAAGTCAATTCGTTGCTCAGCCATGCCAATACTCCTTATAATTATTGACTGATCATTTGTACAGTGTTATTCTCCCGGGTGTTAAACCGGATAAGTGAATAGCGACAAGAGTACAGTTCTAATGAATAAAGATATAGCAATACAAATCAAAAGTATACGTGAAAACTTAGGCTTAGGGCGTACTGAGTTTGCAAATTTACTAGGAATGGCATCTAGTGGCGAACGCACAGTTAGAGGATGGGAAACTGGTGAACATAAACCTACATCAAAAAAGCTAACTGATATTCTCAATCTAGAGACAGAGCTAAAATCACATCTAGATAATGCACCATTTAAACAGAAACCTTTATCTCAGTCTGAATTTTCATTCATAGACTTATTCGCAGGGATTGGGGGTATAAGGTTGCCTTTCCAAAAACTCGGTGGGCACTGTGTTTTTACTTCTGAGTGGGATAAGTTTGCTCAAAAAACATATTTAACTAACTTTGGTGAAATGCCCAACGGTGATATCACTCAAATTGCTGCATCAGATATTCCAGATCATGACATACTTTTAGGTGGTTTCCCTTGCCAAGCTTTCTCTCAAGCTGGCCTAAAGCAAGGTTTTAATGATACCCGTGGAACAATGTTCTTCGAAATTCAAAGAATTCTTACTGAAAAAAAACCCAAAGCTTTTGTACTTGAGAATGTTAAACAGCTTCAAGGCCATGATAAAGGCCGTACTTTAAAAACTATTTTAGATATTTTAAAAGGTAATTTTGACCTAGAAATACCTGATGACGTACCTCTAAGTGAAGAAACACGACATGCGCTATCAGAGAAACTAAATTATTGGGTTGATTATAAAGTACTTAGAGCTGGTGACTTTGGTGCCCCACAAAATAGAGAGCGGGTATTTATAGTTGGATTTGATAAGAATCAATTTGATGGATGTGATTTTGATGAGTTATTTAAATGGCCTACCCCTCCTAAAACACCAACTAAAGTAGGTGATATTTTAGAAGATTTAAGTGAAATAGCACCGAGTGATGATAAATTCACGATATCTGAAAAGCTTTGGGCTGGCCACCAGCGGAGAAAAGAAGAACATAAAACGAAAGGAAATGGCTTTGGTTATTCACTTTTCAATGCTGAAAGTGAATATACAAATACAATAAGTGCGCGCTACTATAAAGATGGTTCTGAGATACTAATTGATCAATCTGAGCTAGGTAAACGCCCAAGGAAGTTAACACCTAGAGAATGCGCTCGATTACAAGGTTTTCCTGAAGAGTACATTGTAGATGCAGTATCTCAAGGCCAAATATACAAGCAATTTGGTAATTCAGTTTGTATGAAAGTTGTAGATGCTTTAGCTGTTCAGGTTATTGAGACTCTCCACACAGCTAAAGCAATAAAAGCTGAACATAAAAAGGCTTCTTAAAGCCTTTAAAATATATAAGCGTCGAAAGGCGCTTAACACAATAGAGGTGAGAAGAAACCAACATCATCACCTTCAGATTGCCCAATTAAAAGCGCACGGTCTAAAAACATATTTCGTAATGCGCAAGAAGTTTCTGAAATAAGCCCACATGCGTGACAAGATGCTAGATTTAAAGCCTCACTCCCTTGTCCTTCACTATCAATACATAAAGGATCGGAAGAGCACCATTCAGCTTCATAGAGTGCATTAAAAAGAGTATTAACGAAATTATTAGGCTTACCTTGTCTTACCAAACCTCCAAGGGTTCCATCGGAAGCCGCTGATGCAGTTGAAATTAAAACACCACAATACCCTTCTGAAAAATATAATCTTTCTTTTAAAGAAGCGCTTGAATAACCACACTCTAATGATAGCTGCCTGATTAGCAAGTGAGACAAGGTGTGCAGCAAAATTAAACGTGCAGTTGGTTCAAGCGCCTCACCATCCATAGCGTTACTTAAAGTTGAACGTAGATAATTTTTTTTCAAAATACCAATTCGCTTTTGCACACTTAATTTACTCTCCCACTCTTTCAAGGATTCATTGTTTAGTTCAAAATAAATTCCTTCTCCTCTATTTTCAATAGCAGGAAGCCAATTAAGCTTTTTATTTGAAATTGGGGCACATTTCACAGAAAAATGATTTGCTGTTATTGGACTTTCTAAGCGAGTGAACCCTCTAAATGCTATAACTTCCCGTAACCTGTGAACTAGAGAAAGATTATTTATAAAAATAGATAAACCAGGGGTTGCTATGTCTAATTGTGATAAAGATACTTTTTCAACTTCGAAATCCCCTTCTTCTTGCTCATCACCTATATCCTCTGCAGGATAGTTTCTAATGAGAGCCTCGCGTTCTTCTGTTTTACGCTCCGCTTCTGTTCTTGCTGAGCTTTGGGCCTCTTTTAATGATTTTAATGCCTTAGTAATAGCGTCAGGCTCCAATGAGCTAAAGTCCTGCTTCTCGTAAAGCATATCGGCAACATCTTCTGCTCTTCGCCTGCCTTCAGTATACATTGTCGTGAATTCTTTATATTTAAGGCTCTGTAATAATTGTACTAATCGACTGGAATTGGGGGGAATCGAAATCGTTGAAGCCGTAACTGGAAAATATACATTTGAAGCGCCTCGCAATAAAGCTCGTATATTTTTATCGCATTCTTTACGAGAATTTAGCCAAGGGCTATTTCCATTACAAGAAATGTTTTTTAGTGCATCAGACCCAAGGGCTCCCTGAAGTGAGTTTTTAGCACCGCAATCACATTTAAGTATCATGCCATCTAGACCCGTTTTTTTTCCGTCTGATGATACCCTTACTCTAGGGGCAGAGCATTTATCATTATTTTTGTGTGCCCAATATATCCATGGAAAATCATCAAGGTGATATTCTGACGCAGTCTCGCTTGGGTTTGAGCTATAGCATACACTTATTAACCTAGTTGGCACCCCCCACCCGTTACAATTACTACTCGCACAGCTAGGTATACCATCTGCTTTTTCATCAAATTGAGTGCCAATTACACCTAGATAATGGCAACTACTACATTCAAGCCATCGAGGAAACCTTTTTGCCGGTATATAATCGTTATTATCACCACTTGGAGGAGACTTAAGCTCCTTTACTTCCAGCAACCTACATAAATCTATCTCGCTTATATTCTCCAGTTTATCCTCACGCCAGAAGTCTAAACCACTAACTATTGCTGAAGTAGTCCGTGTCTGCTTACTTTTTTGCGAGCGCACCTCAAGCATTGAACCTATTCCAAACGTATTTATGCTTTGGCTTAAATTAATAGTGCCTGCAGGGTATTGCTTTTTAGGTACTACTCTTTTTTTTCGGAAACTACTCATAATTACACATCCTGTATATACATACTAACTTTCACTTGCCCTTCAACATCGCGAACTGAGCGCTGCATTTCCCAAGGATCTTTACCATTTTCTTTTTGCTTTATTAAGTAATTACTTTGGTCATATTTATTAATTGCCGTCCATTTCAATGAGTTTGATCTTTCAGCTTTTTCCTGCCAATCAAATAAAATATTTTCTAGGTGTAACTTAGTATCTTCCTCTTCCTCTTCCTCAGTAGCTTTTACCCTTTGACAAATAGACTTCATTAAGAGACGAACTTTCTGCCTAAGGTTATCTTCCAAAATACGAACTGCACTGTCGTTAGGATAAAACTCAGGGATCTTTAATCTCACCATAGCAATCAGAGCAGAATGAAGAGCCCGATCTCTCGCCCTTGAGGCGAATGGAGTAACACTGGAAGTCTCAACATGCCTATAAAACGAGCTGTGGTAGGTATGAAATTTCTCATAATGAGAACGATCTCTGGGTCTCGTCCAATTATAAAGAGTAAAAACAATACCAGCGGCGCCATCATCTCGCCCAACACGGCTTGAAGCCTGTATATACTCAGATGTATTTTTTGGCTGGCCATTTACAATCATCGCACCTAATCTTGAAACATCAACACCAACTGAAATCATATTAGTAGCTAGTACTGCATCTATAGGCTCTTTATTGCTGTCTTTAGAAATAGGCCACTTTACGGAGAGCTCGTCTAAAATTTGAGGTATTTCTATTGGTGTTAACTTACTAGTCAATTCACTGAAACGTGAAATTTTTCTTGTATTAATACCTTCATCGACAGCCATAACTTCAAGGTATTTAGGAACATCATCCTCTAAAAGCAATAATGAGCTACCTAATTCTCTCATGCTGTTAAAATACATAACTAATGTATAAAAAGAATCTCGCACTTGCTCTTCTGTATACTCTGTAGCTTGAAAACAATTTGCAGCTAGTCTAGATAGAGTATGTTTAGGAGAACGCCCTTGAGCGTGAACTCCTACATATAATCGACCGGGATCATTTTTATTACTTTGATAAAAATATGAATCATCTACGTTCAGGCATGGTGGAGGAAATTGCATGGACTTCCGATTAAATAACTTTCTTACTTGAACTTCAGCTCGACGAATCGTAGCCGTTGATCCGACAATCTTTACTTTGTTATTTATACTTGCAATTTCATCGATTGCTGTTTCAAATAAAGCCGTTACAGTGCCAAGAGCATCACTAATTAAATGAAGTTCATCTTGGATTATTAATTGTAGAGGCGCTGCTTTTGTATTCCGTCCCAAAAGTCTTCCCATTTCGGGCGTGAACGGCATGTTGGCAAACTTATCAACAGTGCCAATGAGAAAGGTTGGAGGTGAATTGTAGATTTGCTCATCAATGACCATCAAAGGTAATGGCGATGACTCGCTGTTGAATAAACACTCAGAGCTACTACACCAAGTAATTAGCTGCTTGTTTTTAATAATCTGATGCTCGGTATTTAATGGTGAACCGCAGACTGGGCAACTCTGTAGAGGCAGTGTTGTTTCGATCTCATCACTTCCCATACTCAGTAAATCATGTGCTTTCTGTAAGCTATTCGGTGTAGCTCCACCTCCAACAAATAAGCCTATGTCAAAATCTTTATACTCCTGAAGTTCAGGAACCTGTTTTTTTATTATATTTGCTGCGCAAATCATTAATGCGGCTCTTTCAAACTGCTGAATAGTTAACAATCGCAATGTATATCTAGTTATAACTGCAGTACCTGCGGCTTCTTCAACAGAGGACGCAATTAAATAACGATAAAAAATAAGTAATGCAGTAAGTCCTAAATAAGCCTCAGTTTTACCCCCACCAGTTGGAAACCATATTAACTCCATAACCTCTCTATCTTTGTGATCTTCTATGACTGTAGAGGGGGTTGAAAGCAAAATAAAAGCCAATTGAAAAGGTCTCCATCTAGGCTCAAAGTTAAAATCACCACCTTTTTTGATAACACTTAATTCTATATTTTTCTGTATAGCTAAATTAGCGAGCTGAAAGGCTATAAATAACTTATCGTTATTTGCTAAAAGATTAATTCCCTCTTTAATTCGGTTGCACTGTTCAACGCAATTATCAATATTTTCCAAAGCGACTTTTTTTATCTTTGTTTTTCTATCTCCAGTAAAGTTCTTAAGGGTGCCCTCAATGGAACATTCTTGTTCCTTGATCCATTTCTCATACAGCTGCGGTAAATGACTGAGCTCTTGAATAACATCGCTTTTGGGGCTACTTCCTAAAAAGCTCATGGATAGAGACTTTGTATTTTTTAAATCAACTATTTCTGGAGATGCTTTATAAACAACACTCTCAGGCATCCAACTTGTACGAAGGCTATTAGGTTTTATACCATCCCATTCTACCGCGCAACCATGTCCTGTAGCGAAATGTACATAGTCTCTGTAAATTAGCTCATGTTGCCAAAACTCAGGATCATTATTTGTTATATTGCTTCGAACAGGAGCTTCAATTAAATATTCCGTATCAAAAATTATCTTGGTTTGATAAAGAACTCCATCACCATAAATTGATGACTTAAGCTTTTGATTAACTAATGTGAAAGTTAGAGTAAGAAAGTCTTGTGCCTCTTTTATTTTTAGACGGAAAGTTACGTTATCTACCTCTATTAATGGCTTCGCTGGGTCTAGGTCAAGAATATTAAACTCTAGCTTTCTATTGAATGGGACTCTTCTCCAAAAAGGTTTACTATCAACTTTTTCTTCGTTGTAAGTAGCCCAACTAAGCTCAACCGAAGCATTAGTGATGCCTTTTCGAACATAACAAGTGAAGCCAATTGCACCTTGGTGCGATGCATTAGCCAAGTCCATAAAGCCGTCACTAGCTTCAACATCATGTTCTTTGTCTTCATCGTAATCTTCTAACTTAACTTTTTCACCAGCAGGCCAAATCATACCTGTATGATAAAAGTCCCATGGTGCGACATCTAATTTTTCTTCATGTTCGTACGGCCCAATCATTTGCCTGTAAACTTCCGCCAAATATTTCTCTCGAGAATCACTATATTTATTATTTTTCATTTCGAAACTCCCATAAGCCTTCGAATATTGGCATATTGATTAAACAAGTAGGACCTAGTAATTTTTCTAAGCTCTTACTAGCACCGGTATATACAAATGTTGAAAAGCTTTTAGGTATAAGCTTTTTGTTATTAGCTAGACCATCCCTAATTTCGCTTATTTTCTCTAACCTCGGCATTCTATACATTTTTATTTTCGTTCTTTCTGAAAGAGCTGCTACGACATAAACTTTTTTATATTCACTAAATAATTCAAAGTTTATAGTTTTAGACATACATGCTCTTAAATCGTATTCCGAAATATTTGTAATACCATGAAAAAAGCTGCTCAATTCAATCTCTTTGATACCCTCTAAAAAGCATGAATTTTCATAAAGGTAAGGACTTTCTGCACTATTTCTCCAAACTTTTGGAATTTCATTCGAATATACATAACTAAAAGATTTTTCAGCCCTTGTAGCTGCTACGTAAAACTCATTGAGAGCATCACTACCAGCTTCATACTCTCTTCTCTTTGAAAAATATGCTACATGAGGATACTGCAACCCTTTAGCTTTATGGACCGTACTTACTGTGATGCTTGGGGGATTAATATTGCACTCTACTCCGCCTCGCTCTTCTAGAACGCGAACGAGCAGATCAACTTGAATCAAACCTTTACTGTAAACACCTAATTTTTGAAGGTATTCGATCTCGACTTCAGAGTCAGAGTTAAGCTTTTGGTGGCATTTTGACCGGAAGGAAGATTTAGACATACTACGCTGCTGCCAAAATGCAAAAATTGTGTATATCCAACTTGGGGCAGGGATTCTTTCACAACCATAGTTTATTGAGCAATGCTGGCCTAATCTTTCCAATTCCAGCTTAATAAGCAAGCAATCAATATTTCTTATGCATAATATCGCTCCCCCTTTATTTAAAGATGTTAGTGGGATCACTTGCGCAAACCTAGTACCAATAATAACTTCTTTATTTTGAAGTATTTCCTCTCGAAGATTATTAACTAACTCGCATTGTTGCTCTGTTTTAAATCGGTAACTTTTGAATAACTCTATTGTTTTTGTATTACTACTTACAAGTTGTCTAAATGTACTTATAAATGAAGTGCTTGTTGTCTCGTTACGATGGCCTATTTGAAAATTCATTATTTGCTGGCAAGGGTCACCCAACAAGCTCACTGAACCATGTTTTTTCAAAATAAATTTCGTCAACTCTAAAACTAAATCAGCTCTACACCCTACTAAATCTTGATACTCATCAATATAAATCCATTGAATCTCATCTAATATCGTGTTCCCTCCTAGGTAGTTGTTTAACAAGATAGCTTTAACTTTTACTATATTTTCTTCAAAGTCATCTTTGGGTGCATTATCTTCTTGATTCAAAAGAACCTGATATGCAAATGAATCGAATGATTGGACTTTCACTAAATCTAAATTTTTTTGCTTAGAATTATTCGCAATACTATTTATGCGTCCTTTTAGCTCTTTGACTGCGTTTCTAGTAAAACTTAAAATAAGAATTTTTCGAGCATCAAAATACTGTTCTAGTTGTGATAAGTGGAATTCTAAACGATGGACTATGCTATGGGTTTTACCGCAACCTGGGGGAGCATTTAAAATAATAGAAGTATTAATTGATTGGTCATAAAAGTCCTCGGTGATTTTTATTTTCTTTTTAGCTTTATCCTCTTTTAGACCCCTTTTGTAAAATGACTGTAAAGCTAAAACCTCCTCTTTAGAAAGGTTATAAAAGCTATCAACATTTTTAGCTAAAAATTCACCTACAGTTGGACGCATCCCTAAGCACAGCTCAGCTTTTTGCTTAATTAACATTAAGTCTTCAGGAAGTGTTATCTGCTCTAATGCGGAATCTAAATGAACAATTACAGATAGGGATAGGGATAGGTCTTTGTCGAAAAGATTTAATTTGTTTTCAGTTGTCTCTTTTCTTACTTTAGCCTTATTTTTCTCTATAAAAAACTTTTTTACATCACTTAACTGTTGTTTTTCACTATTTGAGAGGCTTTTGTGTAGAGAAGGAGATAACCTATCTTTTTTGAAACGATGTAAATGAGCAGTTATTAATATAATATCGTGGTACTTCTCAGGTAAGTCTGATGTACTAAACTTTCCACTTAACATGTAATTTCCATATTACTAGCAGTCCTTGTAATTTTTTCCAAGTTCAACAATACAAGATAATTAAAAAATGTAAACGATCTGTTTGATCTTCCCCCCACTATTCCCTACTCACTATTTTTTCCATTATCCATTCATCCACTTCTGACTCAACCCAAGCCACTGACTTAGCACCTAACGAGACTTGCTTAGGAAAAGTACCCTCAGAAATAAATTTATAGATACTCGAGTGACCCAGTGATGTTTTTGCCATCACTTCTTTCAGTTTAATTAAACGCATGGAATTTCTCCGGTTAGTTATTAGTACATAACCTTTCCGGGGGCAGTATTTTTTTACGCCTTCCAAATGAAAAACTTACACATATACATCACTAACTTGCATAAACCACTTAAGAGGAATTAATAATGCAAGGTCAACAGTCGTTATATGAATTTAAACACCCAGTAAATGATGAGCAGATACTAGAAGCCGCTGCATACATCATCGCTCAGAAGCAGTTTCGTGATGGTGTTTTAAATAGTCCTAATGATTGCGAAGAGTACTTAAAACATAAACTCGCGATACATGAACATGAAGTATTTGCCGTACTTTTTTTAGATAGCCAGAACCGCATACTGGAGTTTAAAGAGCTATTTAGAGGCACTATTAACGCAGCTAGTGTTTACCCTAGAGAAGTCGTTAAAGAGGTGTTGGAGCTTAATGCTGCATCCGTTATATTGACGCATAACCACCCTTCAGGCGTTACCACCCCATCTCAAGCAGACAAGCTTATTACTACCAAGCTTCAACAGGCACTTAACCTAATTGATGTATCAGTGCTTGATCACATCATCATTGGCGAGAGCACGTATTCATTTGCTGAACATGGTTTAATTTAAAGGAGTTAAATATGGCGTTAAAAATAGAGCAAGTAGCAGGCTTAAAAGTGACTGACTCTTTTATTGGTGTGATTGTAAGCGCAGTTGCTAATAGAGGTGATTCTGTAGGAACAGCTAAGGCGGTTACACTTAACTTTAGAGATCCAGATTACAGCCCTGAAGCTGGAGGCTTTCACCCTGTAGAGGTTAGATTAGAAAAGAAGGCCACCAGCTGGCAGCTTATTTATATTACTGACTTTTCGTATCAGGGCCGTCATACCCCTGAACTGATAAAAGAAATTGATGTGTGCTTCAGCATTAAGCAGGTTTATCACTTTTTAGCTGGTTGGTTGAACGCTAAGGAAGGTAAAGAGCTATTAGACCTATTCATTTCAAACTTTGTTGAGTACTACAACACAGGTTGTTATCAAGTAACGGTTACGACGGAGTAACGGGGGCTTTATGGCTGAAGTACAAGCAGTTAAAGATCTTGATACAGTAAGGCTCGTTAGCTATTTACTAGAAAAGCGTTGCTCAAGACAAATGAGCCAGATATGGAATATTGGCTTAAATCTCGCACTTAGAATATCTGACTTACTTGCAGTGAAATTTACTGACATAAGTAACAACAGATTGATTATTTATGAGTCAAAGACCTCGAAATTAGCTGAAATAAAGCTAAATGATAAGGCGCTTACCTTGATCAACGAAATTAAACTAACTCATCCACACCACATCTACTTATTTCAATCATACCGCAATCAACAAGCGATTAATTCAAAGCCTAGACCGCTATCACGCAGAGCTGTCACAAAAGCATTTGCGCTAGTAGGTGAAGAACTAAATATTCATTTGGGGACTCACTCAATGCGTAAAACACGCGGTTATCACTTGTATCAGAAAACCCATGACATCGCCCGAGTAATGAAAATGCTCCGCCATAGCTCCGAAGCAACCACACTTCGTTACATAGGCATAACACAGGAGGAAATAGACAAAGACTTTGAAGAACTAGAGCTATAAACCCTAACAGCGCCATTCTGGTGCTCGTGATACTTAACTAAAAGGAAAACATTATGTCTTTAAATAAAGCCGTTTCGTGCGGCTTAGTCGGTAATGAGTTATCAAAACAGATAACTGGCAGTAGTGACTCTAGTGTAAGCAGAACAGCTGTGGCTATAAGTTCCGGAGCAGCCGCTGGAGCACTTACATCTGGCGCAATAGTAATTGGTGCTGGTGTTGCGTCTGCGCCTGTTACAGTCCCTCTAGCTGTTGCTGGAGGGATAGTTGCTGGCATTGCTAGTTTGTTTGATTAGTCAAATGCGAGTGCTCTAAATGAGCACTCTTTTAAATTGTAATAACACCGTTTATTTTTAGGTTCTCATAATGGTATTATGAGAACTTGCCACCCCTTATATACTAAGGGTTTTAGCTTATTAAGCTAATTGAAGGTCTCAAAACCTCGTTGATTAGCTTAATGGGAAGTTGATTACCTTCTGCTGCAACCAAAATAATTATCTTTACTACCAAAAGCTTTTGTATCAACTTTTGCAAAATAACTAACTCTAAAGAATAGCTGTTCAAAATCCTCTGCAAAGTTTTCACTGTTCCTATTAAGCCTGTATGTATGATTATCAGGAAACTCTACACACTTACCCGCATCATAGGTTTCAATCCCTATAGACTTGGCCCAGGCCCTTATTATACGAGAAGCCATATTATCACCATTACCTTGATAATTCCCTAAACCATAATAAGTGTCTTTATTCAGAAAAATCGCAACATGATAATGAGGCATGCAAGAGCTATCTTGCTCTTTAACCCATATATATCTCAAACTACTATGGTGAGCATTACCGTTTCTTTTAATTTTATCTTTAACGTCACGCTTTATTTCTAGATCAAGACTCTTAAAAAAGCTCGATATATTCGATGTTTGTAAACTTGCGATTTGATCAATAATCCCAAAGCTAACTGGAAATCTTAAATCAAATCTAATAGCCAAAGTTCTAGGATGTTCATTCAGGCTTTGAGTTAGAACCTGCTCAATAGATATTAAATAATTTTGTATCAAGTCTCCTTTATTCCATACAGGAATATTTTTATAGAACCCTACTTTGTTTATCACTAAGTTCCTATTAACTGGATGACGTTTATTCATAATTTCCTCTTAATTTAATTAGTCACATAAGAGGTGTCTCCTTAGTAATTATTTATCCATTATTCCTTAATATGTTGGAGAGATAGTGCCGTGTATATATTACCTATACAGAAAAACAACCCATCAGATTTGTGTGGTATGAATCAAAAAACCATAGGCTGTTGAGTTGAATTTAACAGAAAGAAAAAAGAGAAAAGTAGTACCGATGCGGGATCAATTCATCTGCCTACAAAGCTTAATATTTGCTTTTTCAAAACTAGCATGCGATAGATCATAAAATAAAAACTAAGAAAATAAACACCAAAAAACAGCTAACCCCAGTAAAAACGTGCTCATACAAAGCATCTTAGTTACGTATTTTTTACTATATATAGTTTGATTTTTTATGAATAAATCACTTATAAATTATGCTTTAGTTATGCTATAAATGAACTTCACTTAATAAGGAATTACAAAAATGTCATGGCTAGACACATTCAAAAATGATGAAAGATCGCTCTTGTGGTTAGTTAAATATATTCATCACACTGAGTTGTTTCAGGTAAATCAACTTCCTAAAAACATTAAAGAAGCTCGCTATATTATTCAGTGTTGGGAAAATGAATCCATTAATGAAACAGGATGGCGTCTCAAGTATGAATTGAGAAAGTTAATGAAGAGTTACTTTGCAAATATTCTACCTATTGAGAGTTTCAATTGGCTGTCAGATAGTGAGCCAAAACAGTTATGCTGGGTATTTTTTTACTTGAAATTTAACCCTCCTAAACGCTATTACTACGCCCCCCCAAATAAGTACTTTCGAGATTTTGCTTGTAACGTTAAAGAGATTTACCCTCTAATCATTAGAATTTTTGATGCCTCACTTTGCAATGAAGGAGTTAAACAAGACTATTTACTGACGATGAAACGAGACTATTCACAGTTTGTAACAGGTAAAAGCCTACTTCCCTGGTTAGATATAAAAGATGAAGAAACATGTAGCTGGATTTGGCGTTATCTAACAGAAAAAATAGATGAGGCGGCAGAGGAAAAAATAGCTTTCCAATTCATTAAACCAATTGATAATGAGACAATTTATTGGTCTGTTATTGCCTTGATAAGTAATTGGAAGCACTTAAAAGGGAGATTTATAGAAGCAATTAAAGTCCCAATATTCGATCATATCATTACAACTAAAAGTTTGGATGTTCAAATCGATTTAAACTATTATGGTAATGAAACTATAACTAAAAATAGTAATGAAACAGAAAACGCCACCCCCAACACTATGGACCTCTTCAAACCGTCAGACATTGAACTAGTTGAGCTTAATGAATTCAAGTTCATCAATGATGCATATATGCCTTGTATCATTTACACCGATACCTATTACCCATACGAAACTATTGAGCCATCATATATTTTTCGATCCAGACTAAAATATCTCTTTATGGTTAGCCTCAAGCGTAAAGGTGAAGTACATATTCGCAACTGGCCTGAAGTAGACTTTAAATATCAAAAATTTAAAACAACAAGCCCTATAATAGGTTCCAGCAATAAAGTTGGTCGTTTTATTAACAAATATGAGGATAAGCTCCCAACAACAGCTGAACTAAACACATCATTATACAACGCACATAAACAGAAAATGTTTCGTCAAAAAAGTAGTAGCCCGTTAGGCTTAACCAAAGCAAACCAAAAAAAGCTAACCAACTACGCTAAAGATCAAAATACCACTGAAAAAAAAGCCCTCAATGAACTAGTTAAAACAATGCTTGATTAGCTCCTATTACTTTGAATTAGCCTGCTCAATCAGATCACTCCACCAAGCCATTATTGGCCTGCGTTGCTCTAAATAATCAGAGCGGTTATATGCCGCTCTTGTTTCGTTTTCATCTGCGTGGGCTAGGCAGGCTTCGACCAAAAGGCTGTCGTAACCTTCCTCATGAAGAGCTGTAGATGCAACTGAGCGCAAGCCATGAGCCACCAGCTTATCTTTGTAACCCAAACTGCGTTTAATCGCGGCATTGACCGTATAAGTGCTTGCATGGCCCTTTTCATTACGCTCACTCGGGAATACATATTCATGGTGACCGCTGAGTGGTTTCATTTGTTCAAGTATTGCCAAAGTAGCAGGCGTCAAAGGCACTCTGTGAGCCCTTCTACGCTTCATTTCTTCAGCAGGAATCACCCAAACAGCCTCTTCAACATTAATGTCTGCCCACTTAGTGCCTGCGGCTTCCTTTGAACGAGTCATTGTGTGCAACTGCCACAAAATTAAAAGCTTGGTTTTGTCCTGAATGGTTTGAGAGTTATTCACAGCCGTTAAAAAATCAGGGAGCTCTTCAGGCTTAATAGTAGCCATATGTTCTACTTTATTTTTAGTAAATACTTTTATAATTTTTGCTAGTGGATTGGCATTGATAAAGCCATGATTTACCGAGTAATCCATGATCTGGTTTAAGCTTTGGCAAATACGCTTGATTGTAGAGTGTTTACCGTCAGCCTCAAGTGGCCTGAGAATTTCAATGGTATCAATCGCTGTAATGCTTTCTAAAGGCATGCCCTTCATTTTCGGGAAAATATACATCTCAAGTGTTCGCCATTCCCTAGCTGCGTGATGAGCGGTCACAGTAGGCTGTTTTCGTTCAAACCAAAGCTCTGCAGCAGCTAAAAAAGTATTCGCAGCTTTTCGGCTCTCTGTTCGCTTTTTTGCAAGCTCATATGCCTTTGGGTTAATACCTTGCGCTAGTAGTTCTTGATACTCAATAGCTTTAGTACGTGCGTTAGCAAGCGATAGTGCTGGATAAAGCCCAAGGGGTAATTTATTAAATTTATCACTTATTGGATCTTTAAACTTAAATTGCCAAGATTTAGTACCACTAGGTAAAACACGCAGTTGAAGACCGCCACCGTCAGAAAGCGTTTGTTCTTTGCCTGTACTAGTAATTGATTTTATTTTCTTATCCGTTAGACGAACTACAGGCCTAGCCATAATAAGCTCCATAATGATGATTAAGACTAGTATATATAAAACATAATCTCATGGGTACTAACGTGGGTACTAAAAATAGTAGAAGCAACAAGATTAGACTGGACAAATACGGAATAAAAACAGATTAAACACATGTTTTTTAAGGAGTTTAAGTAACACTACGGAGCGGCACGGAAGTTAATACAAGCGCCCAGGGAACCACTGGATAGCCATTTTTAACTCCTAACATATAATTTGTAGCTATTTTAACTGGCAATTCATTTAATTGCGCTATACTGGCGCAAATTTTTTCAGATTAGATATTATGGCTCTCAAATCTACCATTATTAAAGCGCAACTATCGCTTAGCGATATGGACCGTCACGTATACCAAGACTTTAATTTAACCTTGGCACAACACCCTTCAGAAACTGAGCAGCGCTTGATGATCCGCTTACTAGCGTTTGCACTTAATAGCTGTGATGGATTAGAGTTTACTAAAGGTTTATGTGCTGATGATGAGCCGGAGCTTTGGCATGTCAATTACAGTGAAGAAATAGAGCTGTGGATTGAGCTGGGGCTGCCTGATGAAAAGCGCCTTAAAAAAGCCTGTAATAAAGCGAAAAAAGTAGTTTTATATACCTATGGCGAAAATAACCAAGCTATTTGGTGGCAAAAGCATCAGCCTAAATTATACGAGTTTAAAAACTTAAGTATTTTTAGCCTTGATTATGCTGCTACTCAGCTATTAGCTGCGTTGGTTGATCGTAATATTAAATTGGCTATTACTATTCAAGATGGTGAAGTTTGGGTTAATACCGACACCACTAACATTGAGATAAAACCTCAGCAATTAATGTAACTAGAATAGGTTATACCAATTGCATTAAATTAGTTATCTATTATAGCGACAAGTAAATAAGTCGGTAACAAGGCGAAAATTGTGACATATAGTTGTTCTATATAAATAATTTTTAACGTAGGTAGCGGATTATTTAATACGCTAGAATGATCATGTTTTTAATAAAATTGGTATTAGGGGGCGTATGAAAGTTAAACACGTGATTGTTTTACATGGCTTATATATGTCTGGCTTGGTTATGCGCCCATTGTGCTCACGCTTGGAGGAGTCGGGGGTTAAAGTTTTAAACTTAACCTACAATACGCGTGACCCTAATCGAGATGCTATTTTTACGCAAATAGATGAGTTTATTAGCAATGAGCCTTCTGCTTTAGTCTGCCACTCTATGGGAGGCTTAGTTGCCCGCGCCTATTTAGAGGCAAACTCAGCGCCAAGTCACCATGTTGAAAAGGTGATCACCTTAGGTACGCCACATACTGGCAGCCATATAGCCCGCAGAATGCAGCAAAAAGGCTTTGATGTATTTTTAAAAAACAGTGTGGAATTTCTACTGACCGAAAATGGCGATTGGCCATTTAATGCCAAACTTTATAGCATTGCTGGCGATTTACCGATTGGCTTAATGCCACTCATTGTAAAAAGCAGCCGCTCTGATGGCACTGTATTGCTAGATGAAACCAAGCTAAAGGGTATGGCCGAACATAAGGTATTTCACTTAAGCCATACCAGTATGATTTACTCACGCCAAGTCGTTAATTATATTCTTGAGCGCTTGAATGAGGACATTTAGTCCTCGGCTGCAGCCGCCACTTTGTAGCTGATCAAAAATATAATACCCAACACCAGCGGCATTGGTGCAGCAATATAGCCAAAGGCATCAGAGTTTGCAAAACTCGCACCCGCTAAGTGCGCAACTAACCCTAATACAAACCCTAGCAAAGCAATACCAATAACGATGAGTTCAGCTTTATTTTCTTTACGTGTTTTAGCTTCCATAATTTCTCTCCGCATCTAATCAAGTAGCCCCTTAACTCAATAAAGTGATCCCTATCAAGTTGGGCTATAGTGATTATGCGCTTTACTTATGAGCGTTTTTTGACCTACATCAATAAATAAAATAAGTGTGCGCTGCGCCTGTCAAAAGCTTGTTTTAGATCATATTTTGTACTCACAAAATAAACAATTTCGCTGCTCAAGGTAGTATTTTTATAAACACAACCCATATCTATTGAACAGCGTTAGCTAACTTATTTAAAAAGTCGAGCTAAGGTGATAGCTTTTAGCTATGACACCAATATGTATAAACGATTTTATTAATACACTATCTTAGGCAATACTGACTGTATTGAACAAGGTGTAAACAAATTCATAAAACGGTTATTTAAGGAGCAAAGTATGTCGCAAGTAAATGCAATTGGTTTAAACAGTACAAAAAGTGAAGATATTATTAAGTCACTGAATACGCTTTTAAGCAGCTATCAAATTCAATATATGAATGCGCGCGGTTTTCACTGGAATATTAAAGGCCGAAACTTTTTTGAATTACATTTAAAGTTTGAAGAAATTTATAACTTACTACTGTTAAAAGTAGATGAAATCGCAGAACGTATTTTAACGCTTGATGGTGCACCGCTACATGCGTTTTCAGATTACTTAGAAGTAAGTGAAATTAAAGAAGCAAAAGGGATCAGCGACGGCGTAACCGCAGTAGAGAACTTACTTGCCGGATACAGCAGCTTAATTAAAATGCAGCGCGATATTCTTGCACAAGCCGCTGAAGCTGATGATGAAGGTACCGCGTCATTAATGAGTGACTACATTAAAGAGCAAGAAAAACTAGTGTGGATGTTAAAAGCCTACCTAGATTAAGTTATTTTAAAAAATAGAAAGCCTCAGTTATTACTGAGGCTTTTTTGTAACAATCATTTACGGGCTATGACAAAGCGATAAAAAAGGCCATTTCTAGCGCTTTTTCCTCTAAGCTCTTAAAGCGACCCGATGCCCCTCCATGCCCTGCATCCATGTCGGTTTTAAACACTAAAATATTATCATCGGTTTTATATTCACGCATTTTAGCCACCCATTTCATTGGTTCCCAATACTGTACTTGTGAGTCGTGCAAACCGGTTGTCACCAGTATATTGGGGTAGTGTTGCGCACTAATATTGTCGTACGGTGAATACGCTTCAATAATGTCGTAAAAATGGGGGTCATTTGGGTTACCCCATTCATCATACTCATTTGTTGTAAGCGGAATGCTTTCATCTAACATTGTGGTGAGCACATCTAAAAATGGCACATGGCAGCCCACTCCACAGTAAAGCTCAGGCGCTTGATTTACCACAGCTCCAATTAATAACCCCCCAGCACTGCCACCAGAGGCAAACACTTTACTTTTGTTGCCGTATCCTTGCTCTGTGAGCGCTTTGGTTACATCTATAAAGTCATTAAAGCTATTTTGTTTATGCTGTTTTTTACCATGTTCGTACCATGAACGTCCTAGCATTTCGCTTCCACGCACATGCGCAATCGCATAGACAAAACCACGGTCGAGTAAACTCAGTGACGTACTCGAAAAACTAGGATCTATGGTGATCCCATACGCGCCATAACCATATTGAAACAACGGATTTGAGCCATCTTTTTTGAAGCTATCTTTACGATATACCAACGACACGGGTACTTTTACTCCATCACGGGCACTTATCATAAGTCGCTCTGACTGGTAGTCATTTGCGTTAAAATCACCAAGTACTTTTTGTTGTTTAAGTAAGGTTTTTTCACCGGTGGTTAAATCAACATTATAAAGCGAGCCTGGCGTTGTTAAGCTTGAATAGTAAATGCGTGCATGGGTTACACTTGGCTCTGGGTTCATCGCAATAGCGGCGTAGTAACAAGGATCATCAAACTCAAGGTTCATTCGCTCGGCGTTTTGATTAACCACAACAAAGCGTGCTTGGCCTTGTTCGCGCTCGCTAAGCACTAAAAAGTCGTTAAATAGTTCAACGCCTTCTAATAATACAGTTTCACGGTGAGGGGTATGTGTTTGCCACTGGTTTTTATCAGCAATGGTGTCGCTTGTTGCGGTCATTAATCTAAAGTTTTTGGCCTGCCAGTTAGTCACTATATAAAAAGTATCACCAAGCTTATCGATATCAAATTCATGCCCCTCTTCGCGCGGCATTAAAGCGGTAAACTCACCTTGCGGTTGATTGGCATCAAGCACCCACATGTCGTTAGTTTCTGTGCTCGCTAAATCAATAATAATTAAGCTTTCATCACGACTTTTACCTAAGCCCATAAAAAAGCTGCTGTCTTGCTCTTCGTATACCAGCACATCTTGGTGTTGCTCAGTCCCTAGTTCATGTCTAAAAACTTGATAACCTAATAAGGTTTTTAAATCCTTTTTTACATAAAATACGGTTTTATTGTCGTTCGCCCAAACCACTTGCCCCTCGGTAATCTCAAGTACATCGTCGAGCATTTTATTGCTGCTTAAATCTTTAAACCGTACTGTGTATATCCGTCTGCCATCGGTATCTTCAGAGTAAGCCATTAATTGCTCGTTGGGGCTCAGCGCCACTTCCCCTAACTCATAAAACTCATAGCCATTGGCAAGTGCATTAACATCAAGTAGTAGCTCTTTATCAGCCATTGCCATACTGCTGCTGCGATAATGACGCGCATATTCATCATCTCCGCGAACCTCTGAGTGATACCAATACTGGCCGTCTTTTACCGGTACAGTGTTATCGTCTTTTACAATACGACCTTTAAGCTCCTCAAATAATGTATTTTGTAGTGGCTTAATGGCAGCTAATTGTGCATCACAATAGGCATTTTCTTGCGCTAAATGTGCGAGTATATCGGCATTTTGTCGCTCATCATCGCGCATCCAATAATAATCATCACTGCGTGTTTTAGCATGAGTAGTCAGCGCATGAGCTTGCTTTTTAGCAACAGGGAAATTAGGTAATAAGCTTAAAGAATAATCAGAAGAAGACACAAAAAAACCGCTTAAAAAATAACAATGGCGATCAGTTTATCATAAAAATAAAAAAGCCCACTCATAGTTGAGTGGGCTAAAGCGGTATAAATTCGATAACTAAAAACTACGAGAATTTTTATTGTTGTCGTTATACCTAAGGGAAGTTGATTTACTGTATTTGCTGCCAAGCCATCGCCCAGCTTTCACCAACGCCTGGCTCAAACATAGCGCTATTCTCATTCACACGGCAAAACTCACTAAATGGCCATGCCTTACACTGGTATATATGCCCTGTTTTTGGCTGTAATACTTTGGTGCCCGCACTGTACATATCGCCATTTTGAGGATAAACCGCGTCGTATCCAAGGCTATTGACTGTGATTAATTTTTTATTTTTTTCAGCGCGATTAAAGTGAACCACCGCGCTACAAATACCACTGCTTTCAAGTGCAAATATTTTGTTATGTCGGTACGCAACCACCAATCCTTGCTCTGTCATTCTGCCAGCGCACACAAGCGGAATATGCATATTAATATGCTCAACCACCAGCAAACTCCAAGCATGCGGTTCGCCCTGCTCTGGAGAGAGTATTTCATAATCAAACGCTAGCTGAGTTAATTCGCCATGCTCATCGTAAAAGCTCACACTAACCGTATCACCAACAAAGAGCTGGCTATACTGATCGAGCCCAAGACAACCAATAGTTAACCATTCTCCACATGTTAATGATGAATGTATAAACACTGCAACACCTTAAAGAGTCAAACGTCGCCCATAACATATGGCTTTCAACAGGCAAACTAGCTCATGAGCTAATATGCGTTAACTAAAGTATTAGGCTAAAAACCATTGTGTAATACCAATACCGACTGATTGTAATTCGCAATGTTGCAATAATCAAACAAAAGAATGTAACCAGAGTTTAAAAACAATACTAAAGTTTGCACTAATGAGCATAAAACAAAAAAGCCAACCGCTTTATAAACGGTTGGCTTTTTTCAGCTACATGATCTGGGTGATGTTAACTTACGCTCGCTTTTTTACTTGCGAACGGGCGCTTAAATAGCGCGCCTATGTCGGTTAAAATAATATACAAACATGGCACCAAAATAAGGGTGATCAGTGTTGCAAACATAACCGCAAAGCCCAGAGCTACCGCCATAGGTATTACAAATTTGGCTTGTAAACTGGTTTCAAACATAATCGGCAATACCCCTGCAAAGGTCGTAATTGAGGTAAGTAATATGGGCCTAAAGCGTGCACAGCCTGCTTCAATAACCGCATCTTTTATACTGATACCAGCTCGACGCGCCTGATTAATAAAATCAGTCATCACCAAAGAGTCGTTAATAACCACCCCTGCAGCAGCAATTAAACCAAAACCCGACATTAAACTAATATCTAAACCAAACCAAAAATGACCCCATATTGCCCCCGTTAAACTAAATGGAATAACCGACATTACAATGAGAGGTTGTGAGTAACTTTTTAACGGTACGGCAAGTAGTATATAAACTAAAATCATACCACCAGCAAAAAATAGCAGTTGCTCATTAGCTTGCGCCTGCTGTTCTTCAATTGCACCACCTAGTTCTGACTTAACACTGGGGTATTCATCTTGTAGTTGTGGCAATAGGTTTTCTTTTACTTGCTTAACCACTTCACCCGGCTCAATTACTTCTTCATCTATATTGCCGTAAACATACACAGTGCGATAACCGCCTTCACGACGAATATAACTAATACCAGGGGTTTCAGTTAGCTCAACCACATCTCCTAGCAATACTTCTTTGCCTTGGGGCGTGGTGATAACCGCGTGTTTAAGCGATGAAAACGCTTCGCGAGTAAGCTTAGGGTAACGTACCATCACCCGTACTTCTTCACCGCGGCGAATAACACGTTGCGCCTCGCCACCATAAAAGCTCGCGCCTACTTGATTTGCAATTGAGGCCAAATCTAACCCTAAGTCAAAGGCGACTGGTTTTAAGCTCATTTGTACTTCTTTGCTAGCAGGGTCAATGGTAGAGCTTATATCAAATAAGCCTTCTTGCTGCTGCAATAACCCAATAAAGCGACGCCCTGCTTCATTCAATGTATCGATATCAGAGCCATACAGTAAGTAACCAAACTCACCGTTACCGCCGCCACCTCCACCGCCAACGTCATCCTGAATAGTTAGTGATTTAACACCCGCGATATTAGGCATCGCTTCACGCCAGCGGCGCGAAAGCTCAAAGGCATTATAAGGGCGTAAATCTTCATCAACCAATGGCGCTAATAACTGCGCCTCTGTACGACCTTGGTTAAATACCAATACATCGCGAATCATCTTTTGCCCTTCTTCGCGCTCGGTTTGCTTATCTATTTCAAGCACCATAGCTTCGATTTGACGAATAGCATTAATGGTTTGGATGTCTGATACATTATCATTCATTTCAACATTAATTTGCGGGAAGTCATGCGGCACTTTAGGCGATGGGATCATTCTCACCTGGTTTGACGATATTAACGCAAAGGTGAAAATTAGTAGCGCAATAAAACTAAACAGCACCGTCCAACGCCACTTTATACAATTAACAATAAACCGCCTATACGGCCCATTCACAAAGCCAAAAAAGCGCTTATTAAAGCGTGCTCGCCAACCGTCAGGGTTAATAGGTGAAAAGTGAGTATGCGCAATGTGTGCTGGTAATATCAGCTTTGATTCAATCAAGCTAAATATTAAACATAAAATCACCACCACTGAAATACCTATAAAAAAGGAACTTTCAGGGCCGCTTGAAAGCGTAAACGGCGCAAATACCGCAATGGTTGTTAGTACACCAAAGGTCGCCGGGGTGGCAACTCGTTTTGCGCCATTCACTACATTAACAACACCGCCGCCTTTTTTCTCTATTTCGGTGTAGGCACTTTCACCTATGACTATGGCGTCGTCCACCACAATTCCCAGTACCATAATAAAGGCAAACAAAGACACAATATTAATCGTGATGCCAAATAATGGCATCAACATCATCGCCCCTAAAAAACATACCGGCAAACCAATCATTACCCACAGTGCCAGCTTAAAACGTAAAAATAATGAAAGCATAATGGCAACTAAAATAGCCCCTTGCAGCAAATTAGCTTTCATCATATCTAAGCGTGCATTAAGGTAGTATGTCATGTCCATTAATGGCTCTAAACGCACACCCAATGGTAGTTCTTTATTTTTTTGGTCCATGTAGGCTTTAACAGAATCGGCCACCGGAATAATATTTTGATCTTCGGTGGCTTTTACCGATAAATAAACCGCGTTTTCGCCATTAAATTTAAAGTAACGCTCACCTTCAACGAACTGATCTTTGATTATAGCAATATCTTGTAGCAACACTTTGGCACCATTGGCGCCAATTTTTACCGGAATTTGCCTAAACTCTTCACCAGAATAAAACTGATTTTCTACTCGAACCGAAATAACACCCGCATCAGTTTTTAGTTGTCCCGCCGAAAAATTAGCCGAATAACGACGTACCGCGTTCGCTACATCCGATAAGGTTAAATTATATTGACGAAGTGTGTCGGGCTCTATTTCTATGGCAATTTCATCCAGTGGCACATCATTTACCACTAAAGATACATTCGATAACTGCAATAATTCATCTTCAACCTGATTTGCGATTGGCTTAAGTTCATTTAGCGGTAGGTCGGCAACGAGCGTCATACCAATTACATCTTGGCGAAACTCTATTTGGCTAATGGTAACCGGCTCCATTCCCGCTGGAAAAGTTGCAATACCATCTACTCGCAGCTTGACCTTATCGAGAACGTCGGTGAGCTCTGCGTCAGTATTAATTTCAAGGCTGGCAGAACCCCCATTACGAAAAGCGCGATACACCCCTTTTTTTATCTCAGTTATATCTTTTAACGACTCTTCAATTTTTATTAAGATGCTTTCTTCAATTTCCTGTGGCGACGCCCCAGGGTAGTTTGCATTTACAGTAATATAGTTAACTTCTATATTGGGGAACATTTGTCGCTGAATGGTAAAGTAGCTTATAAGCCCCATGACAATAATAAAAAACATCATTAAATTGGCAGCAACAGAGTTGTTAGCAAAATAAGCAATTAACCCTGTTTGTTTGGTTGTATTGGGCTGTTCTATGTTATTCATAACTCACCCTACCTTAAAGTTTTTCAGTGGATGCGTTTTCTGCTGCATCTGTATTTTTAGTCTCTGTTAAACCGGCTATTTTTACTGCCATGCCTTTTTGTGGATATTCCGGCAAGGTAGTAACAAGCTTGTCGTTGGCTTCTAAGCCATCGCTAATATAAAAATATTCACCTTCTTCACGAATTACTTTCACCTTACGCGGCTCTAACTGTTGCTCATCATTGACTACCCACACGGTTTGGTTATTTACTAACTCTTGCGGTAAACGATAAATATTATTGAGCATAGTGCCGGCAAAGTTTACTTGTACATAAGTGCCAAATTTAATTGCAGGCTGCTGATTAGTAAGCCCATAAGGATCTTCAATTCTTACCACTAAACTGCTCATGCGAGTCGCGTTATCAACAATCCCTAAATCGCGGTCTATTACTGCTTGACGAGCAAACCCATTTAATCCTGTTTTAATAACCGTTGCCGTTACCCCTTTAACACGCTCAGGTAAAAACACACTGTCAAAGCCAGCGATCGGAATAATCACTTCAGCGGTTTCAATATTATTCAGCTCGGCAACTTGAGCGCCCATACTGACAAACTGGCCTACACCTACGTTACGACTCACTACTAACGCATCGTATGGTGCAGTGATTTCACAATTATCTAAATCGCGTTGGGCTCTTTTTAATGCTGCTTGCGCCGACTTAACTGATGCTTGCGCACTCAGCACTTGTGGTTTGCGTAAAAATAAATCTGTACGTGCTTTATTTGGGAAACGTTTTGCTTCGTCTTCTGCTACTTTGGCTTGCGCTTGCTCTTCAATTAACACCGCTTGAGCGCGGGCAAGTTCAGCTTCAGCTTGCAATACTGCGGCCTCATAGTTGTCTTTTTCAATTGTAAATAGGGTTTCACCGCGGCCCACAACCCCACCTGCTACAAAGCTCGGATGCCAGCTGACGACTTCACCTGACACTTGCGCTGAAAGCTGGGTATTTTCAAGCGGCTGCACTTCACCATAACTATTAATGATAACTTGATGGTTGTTAGCGGAAACGGCTTCAACCTGCACCGTTGGTCGAGTGTCTATGACTTCTTTTTTGTCTGACTCTTTTGCAATCGCATTAATTGCAACAAAACCAGCAACACCTAATGCCAGTGCTACAAATGGAAAAGCCCATCTAAGTACATTACCTTGCATCTGTTTATTTCTCCCAAATTACTATTAGCACTATGATACCAAAGCTTAATGAAACATTAACGTGACATTTGTAAGCAACTGTTACAAAAAGGTATAAACAAGGTCTTCTTCCGCAAATAAAAGGTAAGTCAAAAGCACTGTTAAGCCGCTTTATAAATGTATTGTTACAATCTTTTACCATTATAAATCATAAAGCTAATCACTTTAGGTTAGTATTTATTAATCATACTGTGCGAAAAAGCATGACACACCGTACAGTAAAGTTATATTAACAACTAAAAAAGACCAAACGATGAAATTAACCACACTTACCTTGGCGCTGAGTATAGCGCTTAGTGGCAGCTATGCTGTTGCAGCAGAAAAAAAAGAAGAAAAGAAACCACAAACATTAACTGAAATGATTAAAGGGCAAACCGAATTTGCGGGTATTTTTAATCTTTACCAAGATGAAAAAACCGGCGATCACTTAATGGTAATTAACGAGTCACAGCTCGATACGCCCTTTGTGTACTTTGCGCATACCATTGATGGTGTAACTGATGCGGGTCATTTTCGTGGGTCGTATCGTGAAACAAAGCTGATTGAATTTAGAAAATACTTTGATCGTATTGATATTATTAGTAAAACCCCTCGCTACTTATTTAACGAAAATAGCGCGCTAGCTAAAGCCAGCGAGGCAAACATTAGCGAAGCCGTGCTTGCAAGTATAAAAATAGAAAAGCAAGAAGAAGGTAAAATAGCCTTTAATGTAAATAAGCTTTTTTTAAGTGAAGCGCTACATAAAGTGTCTCCTACGCCTAACCCGAACGATAAAAATGCTAAAAAGCGTTTTAAAGTAGGTAAATTAGACGATAAAAAATCACGCATCATCAAACAGCGCCCATACCCTAACAACCTAGATGTGGTTGTCGATTATGTTTTTACCAATAGCAGTCCAACCGTTCGAGGTTCAGGTGCTGTAAGCGATCCTCGAAGTGTGTCGGTAAAAGTACAACATTCATTTGTGGCTTTACCAGAAAACAATTACCAACCTCGTTTTGATGATGCGCGCATTGGTTATTTCACCAATCAGTTTGATAAAATGACGTCAACCGACTGGGCGCCATACCAAGATGTCATTAAGCGCTGGGATTTGCAAAAGAAAGATCCAAACGCAGCACTTTCAGAGCCAGTAAAGCCGATTACCTGGTGGATAGAAAACACTACACCGGTTGAATGGCGTGACACCGTGCGTGATGCCGTACTTGCTTGGAACACCTCGTTTGAAAAAGCAGGCTTTAAAAATGCGCTCGAAGTAAAAATACAACCTGACGATGCCGATTGGGATGCCGGCGATATTAACTATAACGTACTACGCTGGACTTCATCACCCAAACCACCGTTTGGTGGGTATGGGCCAGCATTAGCGAACCCGTTAACCGGTGAAATTTTAGGCTCAGACATTATGCTTGAGTTTGTATTTATGAAAAACCGCTGGATATACGATACGCTTTATACTCAAGGCACGATGAGCCATACACAGCCAACCAACTATTCAGAACTCAATTGCTCTTTAGGTCATGAATTACAGCAAAGCCTAATAATGGCCAAGGGCTTAGCAAATGGCGCTGATATTGAAGATACCCAAATGTTACGCCAAGGCTTAACTCAGCTGGTTTTACATGAAGTAGGGCATACTCTAGGTCTTAATCACAACATGAAGTCTTCTATTTTGTGGGATGAGAAAGAAGTTCACGACAAAAGTAAAACCCAAGGCATAATTACCGGCTCGGTAATGGATTATGCGCCAGCAAATATAGCGCCAACGGGTGTGACTCAAGGCGATATTTTCCAAACTAAACCAGGTCCATACGATGATTGGGCAATAAATTACGGCTACAGCGCAGCGCTTAAAGATGAAGCTGCAGAGCAAGCTCGCCTTGATAAAATACTCGCTCGCTCAAGCGAACATGCGCTTTCCTTTGGTAACGATGCCGACGACATGCGTGCCCCTGGCCGCCATATAGACCCTCGCGTGATGATAGGTGACTTGTCGTCTAACCCTGCAGCTTACGGCGCAGATAGAATGGCACTGATCAATACACTCTTTTCAGAACTTAAAGACAAAGCTACAGTAAAAGGTGAGTCTTACCAACAGCTTGTTACTTCAGCTAACAGCCTATTTGGCCAGTATCGTGCACAAGCAGGCGTGGTATCTCGTCAAATTGGAGGGGTTTATGTAGAGCGTGCCGTCGTGGGCGATGAAAATGCAGCAAAGCCTTTTACACCGGTACCACTTGAGCGTCAAACCCAAGCAATGGCTATTTTAGCTGAGTATGTGTTTGCTCCAAATGTACTGCAAAGCATGCAGCCATTGTATAACTTTATGCAGCAGCAGCGTCGTGGGTTTAATCATTACGGTAAAAACGAAGACCCTAAACCGCATAAAATGATTTTAGGCATGCAAAAAGGTGTATTAGCGCAACTACTGCATCCTGCTGTGTTACTGCGTATTTCAGATACCGCTTTATATGGTAATGAATACAGCCTTACGCAATTTATGGGGGATTTAACTGCAAGTATTTTTGTTGATAGTAAAAATGCTAATTCAGTCAGTCATAATTTACAGATTGAATACGTAAATCAGCTTATTGCAATTGCAGGCTTAAAAAAAGCAAGTAAATACGATAACTTAGCAAAAACAGCTGCGCTATATCAGCTAACTCAAATAGCCGATCAAGATGTTGCATGGGGTGCAGACACCGCAACCAAAGCACATAAAAAATATATCGACCGCTTAATTAGCAAAGCGCTAGAAGCATAAATAACACTGAGTAAACCAAGGCCACGTTTTACGCGGCCTTTTTTACACTAACTCAAAGGTAAATAGTACCTTTAAGGTACCTTACGGCATGACCCGTCAAAGTTACTGTTGTATCACACACTTCACAGTAAAGTTTCCCGCCTCGTTGTGAGGCTTGATAAGCACTGAGAGAATTTTTTCCAAACTGCCCTGCCCAATAAGGGGCAAGCCCAGTATGAATTGAGCCGGTTACAAAGTCTTCATCCCCCCCACTTGCAGGCCAAAAATAACGAGAAATAAAGTCATACTCAACACTCGGTGCTGTTGCAACCACATCTAATGGGGCTAATTTTTTTAGTTGTTCATTGGTTGTTTTCAGATCTACAACCTGCTGCTCATTATCATAAATAGCAAAATAAGCTTGGCGGTTTTTCAGCACTTTAACAGGTTGTATAGACAGGCCAGCTAATAGAGCATCAGGGATGAGCTGAACCTCTTCAGGGGCTTGTTTAGGAAAGGTCATAGCAAAGCTGCCATCGTTATTTTTATTAACAATCAGTTTGCCCACAGCCTCTGCGCTAAAGCACACCTGCGATATACTATGTTGCTCACAAAGCACATAGGCCGCCGCTAAAGTAGCATGGCCACAAAAATCAATTTCCATTAATGGCGAAAACCAACGTATCGCAAAGCTTCCATTTGCCGACTGACAAGTAAAAGCGGTTTCAGACACATTGTTTTCCGAAGCGATATTCAGCATAAGATCATCACTAAGCCAAGACTCCAATGGGATCACGGCAGCATAATTACCTTTAAACAGTTCACTGCTGAACGCATCGATTTGATGGATAGTTAATTTCATAGTGGGCACTTTTTATTTATTGGTCACTCAAAGTGCCACAAATGAAATTAACGGTCACTATAATTTTATGCCATCACAGGACGTACGCGATAATACTGCATACACGCAAATTGCAGCGCATTAGTTAGCAATATCATAATAAACATTAATATATGCGAAGTACTTTGCACTGGCATGGCTAGCTCTGCAAACAAACCACAGATACCTGCTATAAATTGCAAACTAAAATAGCGCGCACTCAGGTTACTAATATTCCCTGTTCGCAGTGTTTTATAGGTTTGTGGCATAACCCGTACTGAACTCATAATTAAGCCCACATAAGTTAAGCCGTTTAGCACAGAGGCAGTATCTAGGTTAGGATTTAACAGCAACAAAAAAGGTAATAACGAAAAACTAAGCATGCCAAGTAACTGCAGCTTCTGACGTTTAGCGGCATTATAACGGGCAAAAAAGTATAAAATTAAACCACTCAACAATCCTGTCGCAAAAAACGGCAAAGCAATATAAAAGCGAGCAAAATAAAGATTGTAGCTAATAAAGTACACACTTTGCGCTAAACCAAATGTCATCATTAACAGTGATACACCCGATACACTGCGGTTTTTAATAATTTTATTAAGTAGCGGTAAAAAACTAAAAACCAAAATAAACACTGACAAAATAGGCAAATAATACGCCAAAGCAAACCTCGCTCGTTACATTGTTGTTAATAAAAAGGAAGAAATAAAACATTTTTTAAACATTTGTTTTTAAAGGCTTTATTTTTGTGCGCGCATTGTAGAGCTGGCTAGGTTTTATACAAGCTTAACGCTTACTTTAGTTTTTAGTGATGGCAACTTGAGTATACAAAAACCGTTACTAAAACTTCACAGCACGCCACTCCAACCAATTGCAATACAAATGATAACTGTTATCATGCGCATGCGTATAATTTAACATACAAGCTAAAATAATGAGAAAAACACTGTTTAAAATTCATAGTTGGTTGGCGCTAATTGCCATTATTCCGTTAATTGTTATTAGCATTACTGGCAGTGTTTTAGTGTTTAAAAGTGAAATAGACGGCTTACTGATGCCTGACAAACACTTTGTGGTACAGCAGCAAGCTGCTCGCTTACCTATGGACTCATTAATAGATAAAGCCGAAGCAGCCTTTCCTGAGTATGTAGTAGGAAGCTGGGAGCTTTTTAATAACACCACCGCCGACCGGCTTTACTTGGTTAAGCGTGGCACTGACGATTGGTATAAGTTGCATTTAGACCAGTACACCGGAGAGGTTTTATCAGAACCCGTAAGCACAACTCATTATTTTACCGACTGGTTTTTAGAGCTCCATTACACCTTTTTACTTAACGACTTAAAAAGTTTACCAGGGCAAACAGGCACCGTATTAGGGTTCTTTTTTGCTTTATTTTTATTAACTTTAGGTATTACTGGCTTAATTATTTACCGCAAATTTTGGCAACGACTATTTAGCGTACGCTGGCGCGCAACGTTACAAATAGTACTCAGTGACATTCATAAGATGACCGGTGTTTTAGGCTCACCTATCCTTATCGTTTTAGCTATTACAGGTGGTTATTTTAATGGTGCAGTGTGGTATCACGAAGTAATAGAACACGCAGAAGAAGAGCACCACACTATTAAAAATAAATTATATAGTGACGACATCTCTTTTGAGCGGATTCTTAATGATAGCAAGCTGCAAATACCCACTTTTAATACAACTTTTTTAGTTTTTCCACGAGAGCCCGATGAAAATATCACTCTTTATGGCGAAGTAAATACCAATAACCCACTAACCAGTGAATACGCCAATACCATAACCTATGATAAGCAAACAGGTGAACACATGGCTAACTGGGATATTCGAGAGGCTGGTGCTGGTTGGCAAGTAATAGACAGTTTTAGAAAACTTCACTTTGGTTATTTTGCTGGGCTTATCAGTAAAATACTATGGTGTATTGTTGGCCTTAGCCCTGTATGGCTCGCTGGTACAGGCTTTTATTTATGGCTTACCCGCCGCAAACGTAAAAAGCACTCACAAAAGAATCGCTTAACTCAGCGAAGAAATGTGAATGCTTGATAGTATTAATGCTCAGCTAAGTTACTGTCCTTAAAGGCAAGTAAGTAACTTAGCTAAATAGGCTTTTACAATGAATAGTAAAAGCTTAACCACGCGCGCATTTCATCTTCAAAGCTGTCGCCTTCAACACGCGACAGTCCAGCATTAAAGGTTAAATCGTTTACGCCCGCAGGCCCCATCCCGAAGCTAAAGTCACCTTGGTATTTTAAGCCGTAACTTTGTGCATAAACGTTGCTATCTAATTGATGTTGTTTGTAATAAAGCCAAGGCATCCCCTCTTTAAAGCTAACGCCACCGCCATAACCTTGATAGCGCTCTGCAGTTGCACTATAAAAAGGTAATTCAGCAGCAAGTACAAATTCACTACTTTGCTGCTGATTAATTAAATTAGAACTAAAGCCGCCTAATGTCAGGCTACTGTCATCTCTTTGCTTTTGCTCAAAGTTAACAAAAAGTGGTATATCAAACGCTTTACCAAATATTTTTGCTGCCAAGTCATAACCTTGCCAATGACTACTGTGATTCTGCCCATCATAAATGCTGGCATAAATACTCTGCCCTATGGCAAATGCTTGGCGGTCATGTTGCCATTGCTGACTAATACTCAACCGTGTCCAATTTTTATGGCTATTTTTATAATCTGTATAGTTATAAGCAAGCTCTGGGGTTAACTGAAGCTGGCCAAACTTCAATGGGTGGCTTATTGCAGCATAACCACCTCGGGCATCAATATCAGCGTTTAAGCTAGGTTGATATTGACGTGATGTATCCAAATTATAATCAAATAGCGCAAGCTTAAACTTTGTATTTAACGCATTGTATTTTGCTTGTATAAAGCCGCCATTTAATGCACCGTTATGCAAATCAATGTTATAACCCGCTTGTAAATCAAGTTGTTTTAATAAGTCGCTACTTTTTATACCTACACTTAGCAAACTGGTTGACGCTGAATAATACTGTGATCCCAAGGCAAACGTCGCTTGCTGCTCAAGTACTGAGTAATCGCTTTGTTCTGCTATCTCATCGGTATATATTTTTGCCGGTGGCAAGGTATGCTTATTTACCATCAACAATGGGGCTTCACTGTTTACAGCGAGATCTGTTACGACTGTACGGTTTTTTGTTGTTAGCGTTTTTACATCAGGGCCATCGGCATTAATGGAGAAATAAAGTAGTGAGCCATCTTCAGCCTCAATCGGGTATGCGAGCGCTTCTTGCCCGTTAGTTAAGCGGGTGAGGGTGTTATTTTTTATATGGTAATTATAAATATCAGTCTTATTATTTAAGCCAGCAACAAAATAGATAGACTCCCCATTTTGACTAAAACTCGGCTGGCTTAAATATTGATACCCATTAGGCATTGGGACTGACTGCCTAGTATCACCGGCCAACTCTTGTATATACAACTGCCAATTTTCGTTTAATGACGCTGATAAGTAAGCTAGTTTTGTTTCATCGGGGTTTAGAGTCGGGTAATCATACGTTGTTTTTAAGCTCTTGGTAAAAAGTGGCGTGATTGTTTGTGTATTAAGATCGACTTTAACTAATTCAGAATACCCAGCTCTTATTTGCTCACCGTAAAGTGTTTCACCATCGCGGGTAACACTAAAACGGCGAATACCGGCCAGCTCTGTAAGTTGCTCTATGTTGCCAGTGTCGGTGTTGTAGCTAAAAATGTCAGACACTTTGTTATAAATACCCGATTCTTCACTACTGTAGGCATTAAAATAAAGTGTGTTGTTATTTACCCATTGCGGGTTAGCAATACCTGCGCGATTAATTTGATTTAGTACTTGTTTTTGTTCGCGCTTAAATACGATTGGCGGGGTATCAGGAACATCTTGCTTATCGTTCTCTAGAAGCTCCTTTTGCACCTTAGTAAACTTATCTCGTGCTTTGGTGTTGTCTTCTGTACTGTAAATTATTAGTTTAGTTTTACTCTTTTCATCACGTTCAACTATCGCAATTTTGCTACCATCATTTGAAAGAGCTGGATTGCTAGCGTATAAATCTAGCTTTAACCAAAGCTTACTATTAAGTGATGATTCGGTTTGCTCTTGTTGCATTGCTTTATAAGTGTATTCAGCAATAAATCGACGATATAGCTTGGCAGCGCTTTGCCCGAATACACCAGAAAATGCGTCGTCAAAATCTCGTGATTTCACTGCTCGCATACGAACCCATACATTATCGAGTAGCTGCTCTGAGTAATTTTGCTCTAGCCAGTATAAAAAACGACTCCCCATTAAATACGCCATAGAGCCCGCCATAAAGCCCTCATCGCTATTTAGTTGCCCATAGGTGGGAAGCGCTCCCTGCTGAGCAAACTCTCTAAGCATTGCCTCAGCATAGTTATCAAATAAGCGCCCTCGGCCTGTCATTTTTGATTCGATTAAAGTAGCGTACCCTTCGGCTACCCAGCGCGGTGTATTACCATAGGTTAAATCGTATATATCCCATACACCGCGAATCTTTTGCTGCCAGTCGTTACGAGTTGGTTGCGCTAAATGGACTAAATGAATGTATTCGTGCAGCACCAACAATTGCTGCCAACCCGATGAATTTGATATCACGGTATCCGACTGCGGTGGCGTAGTAAAAAGCGCCATAACAGGATTATTAGAGGTTGGTAAGGCAAAGCCATTTGCTGCATTTAGAGGGTCAAACACCACCACATCGACGATTTTATCAAGCGCCCGATTTTGTTGCTCAAGCACTTTAGTGCGAACAATCTCAAGTTCTACCGCAGTCGATTTAGCAAAATCAGTATGCTCACTACTAAAGTGAACATTAAAATGCTCGGTATGAATGGTTTGCCAATTAGCAGCAAAGCTAGGTGCAGCCAATAATAAGACTGATGCAATGAGTGACTTTTTCACAATAATCCCTTAAATAGTACATTTGATAATGCTTAGAGTATTATCAAATGGAAAAAACGGGCAGTAAAAAGTGTAATAAAGCATGTGCAAATGTGTTTTAACACCCGCTTTATTATTTAATCTGAGTTTTGAACAAAGGAAGTTACATCCAACTGCGAGGGTCTGACTCAGCCTGCATAAGTGTAAAATCTATAATGAAGTCAGCATCTTGCTGTTTTAAATATGGGACATACGCACCGCCTGCAGCAAGTTGTATATACAGGCTTTTTAAGCCAGAACGACGCATAAAAAAGGTGCTCACACTGCGAGCGCTTTGTGCTTTGTAGAGTTCAAATACCCGGTAATGCACGCCAATCATACCTTTGCGTACCACCAAATAAAAACGCCCATCTTGTTGATGAAGGTAATACCCATAACGTTTATAAGATAAAAACACTAACGCGGCTAGTACCAAGAATAATGCTAATGCAATTAATATATTAAGTTGCATAAAGCTAATAAAAAAACCAGAAGCAACGCTCGGTAGCAAAGCATAAAACACCGTGTTTTTATATAACAACGCCCTTTCTACCGCATTGAATGCCAGCTTTTTACTGTCAAACCACGGATAAATCCACTGACACACATTATCAACTTGCTCCTGCGTGAGTACAGGCAGCACTAAGGTTTGTTTATTCTTTTTCGCCATGCTTGCAGCACCGCCGCTACTGGCTTGCAAACACTCCACAGTAAAGCGTTTTAATAGCCTAGCAACTAGGTTTTGCTTAATAACGATTGACTGTACTTTGTCTAAACTAATTGATAGTTGATGACGCTCTAACAGCCCTGCAATACGTTTGAATTTATTATTTTTAAAGTAAAGCTGATAGTTATAAAAACGAATGAGCGACATAGTCACCGATAAAAACACCGCAATAAATACCAACATAATAATTAAAGTTATAACCGCAAACACAGCTGCATTAGCCATCATACCCAGCTCTTGCTGATAAAAACCCTCTATTTTTGTTATGAACTGCTGCTCTAAAAAGTCGATGGCCACATTCATAAAAGGGGCAATTGCCGCAAGTGCTAAAATGGCCATATTCGACATTAAACCAAATTTAGCAATTTCTTTATTGGTGATAACTAAACTATTTTCGCTCTGCTCTTCAATATGAGATTGCGCTGTATCAGCCACCTCAGCTGATGGTTGTTGCTGCGCTTTATAGTCAAACACTCGTTTACGCATTTGTTGCGCGTAATCTTTAGTTACCCCTGGCAAAACAGCTTCTTGAGCAACACTGCCTGCCGCATCAAAAATACAATTAACTAACCCTATGGGGGTGAAGTAAAATGGCTCCGCTAAATTTACGTTTTGCACTCGAGAAAATTTTAAGGTAAGTCGCTCTTTTTTAAATACGCCTTTATTAAGTAAAATTTCATGCTCGTCAGTAATACAAAAACGAAAACTACGGTAATACAAAAAACAATAGGCAAGCAATGAAGTTAAAGCAACCGCGAGCCCAACTTGCCCCCAAAATAGTTTATTTTCTACTTGGGTAACAAATACCACCAACACGGGCAGTAAATTAAATAAGCCGTCTTTTATGAAGCGCACACTAAAATGCATCACAAAATAAGCCAGCGCCCAAGGCGACACTTTTTGCCAGTTAAGTGAAGGTGACGTTATTTGCGCAGCATCAACACTCACTGGCAGCTACCTCGCTTGCGGTTTCATCGTGGCGATAGCTTTGTACAAACTGACGAATATTTTTGCATTTTTCGTGGGTCAGACCGCTAATTTGTAAATCGGCACTCATACCGCCGGCGCTATAAAGTCTTAAACTGGCTAAACCAAGTTTTCGCTCTATGGGCCCACGGTGTATTTCAATATGCTGCACACGCTCTAACGGTAAAATTGTCACCTGCTGCCAAATAATGCCTTTTTTAAAAGCAATATCGTGGGTACGCAACGCGCTGCCCTGTAATTTTATGCTGAACACGCTGTATAACATACACAGTAAAATTAATAGCGGAACAGCAACCAATAAGTAACCTTGCGCCATAGCAGCAAAGTCTGTATTAAAATAGCATACAGCCGCTAGTACTAAGCAAAAAGGAATGAAAAATAACAACCAATTCAATTGTGCATGCAACAATGCTTTGTCCGCAAGCGGCTCAAACACTATGCTTTTATGTTGCGGTAGGTCGGTTATTTGTTGATTAGTAAACACACTTTGCTCCATTTCGCGTATGTTAGGCTTAGCCAAGCCACTTAATTGTTGTTACTAGGGTATGACTTTGTTTTGGCTCAAGCGTAACCGCATCTTCAAGTACATTCGCAGCCTCTAGGCATAACATGCTTTTATAATCATCATCGGCAAAATTTGATAGTCGCTTTGATTTTTCAATCCATGGATTCCATAACACGCACGAGCGCGAGTTTTCTCTGCTAACGCTGATCGCCCCTTGAGGAGTTTCAATGGTTTGCACAGCCCCGGCTTGGGTATAAACCATATCGGTTTCACGGGTAAAACCAACCACATCACTTTGCCGATAAGGCCCTTGGCCAAATTCTATGTATTGCGCCCCTTGCAGCCCTGTTACGCAAGTATTATTAATATCATCAGTTGGAAAGTAAGTATGCAGCGCCTGTGTATAACTAAATGGGGTGTTACCTAAATTACAGGTGGTTAAACGCACCTCTAACTGCTCAGATAAAATAAACTCAACCCTTAAAGAAGATTGATGAGGCCAAAAGGTAGAATCTATCTGCTTCATTGGTAATTTAAGGCTAACAGTAATCTCGTTCTCGGTTTCATGCACTTCATCGGCTTGCCATACGTGCGTGCGCGCAAAGCCATGTGCTGGAAAGTCTTTATTTTCATGTTGACCAAACCAAGGCCAGCAAATAGGAATACCGCCACGAATGCCCTTCCCTTCGCTAAAGGTTTCATCCCCAGACACCCACAATAGTGGCAATTTACCTTTGGGTGTAAACTCAGTTATTTGCCCACCTTGTAAAAATATCTTCGCCTTACATTGGCGACTATTAATACTAATAAATTCCAAACCGCTATATGTACGCTCAATACATACTGAGGGTGATAATTGCATTTTATCTCCTTTAACACTGAGACTAATTTTTTAGTACTTAACCTGAGTTCAGGTTACTGTACACAAACAATAATGCATGCTTAAAGCATAAGCTACATAGAATAGTTATTTAAATTGAGTTAGTTACTATATTTTTATGCCACATCAACGGCTCAATTACGACTAAAGCTTTAAACCTGTGGCTTGCGTATCGCTTTTAACTTACGTAAGGTGCGCAGCCTTAACAAGGTAGAGTATTATTAACTTTTAATAAAATAAAGATAATAAATGCCATTTTAATTACTGATCAAATTAATAAAAACCAATAATAGCGGCGTTAAATGATATATATCATTTGAATTCAATTTATTTGATGTGTAACATTTCGTGATTACGGCAACTGATTCGCCTTTCATGAGACAAACAAATGCAAAAATATGACGAGTTACTAGTTTCTTTACGCAAGGTGATCCGTGCGATTGACTTACATTCAAAACAACTTAATAAAACAGCGGGTTTAACAGGACCACAACTGCTTATTATGCAAGAAGTGTCTCAAACTGACGGCATTACCGCGAGTCGTATTGCGCAAAATGTAAATTTAAGCCCGGCAACGGTCACAAATATTCTTGACCGAATAGAAAGCAAGAATTTGGTAACACGCGTTCGTAGTCAAATGGATAAACGCCGGGTCAGCTTATATCTTACTGAACAAGGTAAAGAATTACTCGAAAAAGCCCCTCAGCCCTTGCAAGAACACTTTATCGAAAAATTTTCAGCGCTTGCTGAATGGGAACAGAGCCTACTACTTTCATCAATGCAACGTATTGCCGCAATGATGGATGCAGATAAGCTAGATGCCTCTCCTCTTTTAGAAGTAGGCGCACTGTTTCAAACTTCTACTAAAGAATAAAACGCAGTATAAAAACAATAAACTAAATTAGTCTGCCATTTTCTCCTATTTCCACACTAAGAGGCGCATCGTTGCGCCTTTATTTTTTAATCACAATCAAAACGGCTATTATGACTAAACTCTCAAAACTAACACTCGCATTAATTTTAAGTGGTGTTGCTAGTAATTCTTATGCATCAAACCTTCAACCTCTCCAAAGCTAATTAACGCAGTTAAAGCAACAAGTAGATAAACTTGAAAGCAAACTCGCTGAAAAAAAGTCTCAGCAAGTAGAACAAGTTAGTAAACAGTTGCAAGCTACTTCTACAGACACTGCACAGCAAGAAAAGCAATAATCTGGATAAAAGTAGGAGGTGCTATTCGCGCTAACTACGGTATAAACTCTTACGATGAAGGCAATGAAGATCGCGGTGGTGACTTTGATTTAGGGGTAGTCGCCAAGCGTAAGCTTAAAGACAACTGGACACTTGATCTCGGCTTTTTTAAAAACGATGAACTGGGTGGAGTTGATGGCTCAGCATCAGATAAAAATCATCGTTACTCTTATGATCTTGTTGGTAGTCGCCCTGCCGATGAAGGCACCTATGCCGAGCCTGCAAAGCAACTTGGTGAATACAACACCTTTGCTGGTCGCGCTACTTATCAGCTTGAGCATAGTAAAAATATCACCACTGACATCGGGGTATCGTTACTCAATGGCGGACTTCACGACGGTGAAGACCGCGCGGGTAATTACAGTGCGTGGGCTGTTCACTTAAACAGCAACATTAATAACTGGAATATTCAATTGCAACACGGTGAATATGACTTAGACGATGGTAATAACCGCTTTGCGGTGGGTGCTTTTGACTATTATGACAGTGTATCGAGCCAAGCCACAATGACCAACTTTAATATTGCCTATGACTACGCACTAGAATGGGGCCCAGTTCCCAATCTGCAGTTTTATAACGACTATGGGATCATCGACAACAAGTCAGATAATAGCGCCAATACTTGGATGAATGTAACCGGTATGAGCATTACTGCTGGCGGATTCTTTAGTTATTTTGATTTCGTACAAGCCCGTAATCAACCCTTTATTGGCGGTACCGTTATTGGTGATGGCGATACCGGGCGCCGTTTTAATATTAATTTAGGCTATTACTTTTAATAGGTAGTGCAATCAGGAAATTCTTTTCCTTTGCTAACCCTAAATGGCTTAGTTGATAACATGCAACTAAGCCATTTTCTCTTCATTTTACCTTTTAATTAGCTTACACTTTTACCGTTTAATTAATTAAAAAAGAGCTAAAGTGAGTATAAAAAACGCTTTTATTTATTATAAAAATTTCGGCTTTAAATTGCTGGGACTACTGTGTGTATTACTCGGCATTGTTGGTGTTGCCCTACCGGTTATGCCAACCACGCCGTTTTTAATTTTAGCCTTAGCCTGTTTTGCTCGCTCATCCGCGGCGCTTGAATCTTGGCTATTAAACCACCCTCGCTTTGGCACAACATTACAACATTGGCGCGCCCATCAAGTGGTTCCTGTAAAGGCAAAGTATGCTGCGGGTATAGGTATGCTAATAGGCTTTATATTTTTATTATACAACAGCCCTCCAGCTTGGATTATTGCTCTAGTGGCTGTTGTTGAAGTGCTGATTTTAACTTACTTAATCTCTAAGCACTCAACTCCTCCTAAAAAATAAAGTGTAAAGTTTGGTAAATAAATTTGTAACAGCTAATGAAAATCATTATCATCCGTGTAAGTTAAATAAGTTTGTACCTTTTATGCCCTTTGTTAATAAACGCACTTTATATAGTACAAGTCGCACTCTACATATCTATATTTCCACCGCTTTGTTTTTTTTACTTATTCTATTTTGTGTAAGCGGTATAGTGCTAAACCATGTTGACTGGTTAAAAAACGATAAAAACAATGGCCAAATTACGGTCCAAATCCCCCAAGTTCTGCTTACTCAAGCAAATACACAATTGAATAGCCTGCCTGCTATTTATCCACAAATAGAAGCTTACTTAGCCAAACACTATGGGCTGAATAAAGTGAAAAGCATTGAATGGGAAAAGCAAGATTCACTGGTTATGCTCGACTACCCATTACCAGCAGGCTATGCCTATGCAGAGTTTGATTTTATTAGTGGCGAATTGTTACTCGATTATCAAACCGGGGGGTTTTTAAGTGTTATTGGCGATTTACACAAAGGTCGTCATTCAGGAGAAGTATGGAGCTGGGTTATTGATATATCTGCAGTACTGATGATTCTATTTGCCATCACCGGCATGATTATTTTATTTCAAAACAGAAAAAAACGCTTAGCAGGAATATGGATAACCGTATTAGGAATCGCAACACCATTGGTTATTTATTTATGCTGGGTTCCACAAATTAAAGGAGTGTTTTAATGTTCAAGTTTAAATCTTTAATTAGCACCGTATTGCTGTTAATTGCCGTGTGTTTTCACACTTCGGTGGCAGCGCAATCCCCCCAATTAGAAATCGAATTAACTTTACCTGAGTTAGATGTGCAGCCCTATCATCGACCTTATGTTGCTGTTTGGCTCGAAACACCAGAGCGTAAACATGTCACAACTTTAGCGCTTTGGGTACAAAAAGCGGAATGGTTTAAAGACCTACGCCAATGGTGGCGCAAAGCCGGTAAAAGTGATGCAAACTTCGATGGGGTTAGTAGCGCAACCAAACGCGCAGGCACTTATACCATTAATTGGGACGGAAACGATCTTAATGGCAAATCAGTTATCGCAGGAAAATACCTGTTAAATATTGAAGTTGTTCGTGAAGAAGGCGGGCGTGATTACAGCCGTATTGAGCTTGATTTAACCCAATCAGGAAAAATAACCATTGATGGCAAAAACGAATTTTCAACCAGCTTTGTCACTGTATCCGCTAGGTAGTCCCTACTTATCATTCAAATTTAAAGGAAAAATAATGAACGTTAATTTATTAAAAACAGCACTCATTGGCGTACTGAGTTTATCAACGCTGGTATCAACAGCTGCAAGTGCACATGGCCGCTGGTTACTACCTTCGCATACCTCGCTATCAGGGGATAAAGCCCATTATGTAATGATTGATGCGAGTATTTCTAACGAAATTTTTGCACCTGATAAAGCATTTCGTCCAAGCACAAAAGGCGCTGAATACGACGATACTCTGCTTATGGCACTTGCCCCAAATGGCGAGCAAGTTACCGATACCATTCGTGCCTATTACCTACAACGCAAAAGCTCTGCTGCAGTAAAACTTCAGCAACAAGGCACCTATCATATTGCGATGACGCAAAAACCTATGTACATGACATTCTACAAAAATGCAGCAGGTGAGCGAAGCCGTGTATTCGCCAAAAAAGCAGATGCCAATCTACCTAAAGACGCCAGCGACATCACTACAATTAAAACCATCTCTACTGTTGATACCTTTGTTAGTCATAATGGTACCTCTAAACCAGCACAATTAGGTCAAGGCTTAGAGCTTAGCGGCCCAACGCATCCAAACGATTTATTTGTTGGCGAGCAAGCGCGCTTTCAGCTAATAAGCGATGGAAAGCCGGTTGGCGAAGGCATTGAAGTTAGCATTTTAAAAGGTGATATACGCTATCGTAACGAACGTGGCGAAATAAAAGTAACGACCGACAAAAACGGCATGTTTAGCACAACGTGGAAAGAGCCAGGCCTATACCTAATCGAAACCTCTCAAAAAGTGACAGTAAACGAAAAAGATGTAGACGCCAGCCGCTATGTATTATTTACCACCCTTGAAGTAGCACCTGAATAAATTTTAATTCCCTACAGGCCACATTAATCGTTTGGCCTGTAGCTTCTTTATAATTAAACCCCTTTAGCAAAGCTTTAAACCAAGTTAGTCATTTTCGCTGCCTAAGTAAGCATAATCCTATATTTTAGCCTCCTTGTCTGTTCCTGTTTCAATCTATTATTCCGATCACTTATTTTTATGAAAATAGTTGAATAACTTAGTCAATTTAGATCTTTGCGATGCACTAGCCGCTTATATATGATGCGTCCTTTTCAAAATCTTCAAGGCACGCTCAATGACTTTTCAGCATTTATCAGCTAATAAAAAATTAGCACTTAGCTTGGCTATTACCACCGCACTTGGCGCCTCTTTTTCAGCTGCGAATGCGGCTGAGCAAACTAACCAAGTCGAAGAAAATATCGAAGTAATTTCAGTAACAGGCACGCGCCGCAGTTTGCGTAGCATTGCGCAAAGTACTGTGCCTGTAGATATTATTAGCAGTGACGATATGGCAAGTACGGGGCAACTTGAAATTAGCCAAGTGCTCGCTAACCAATTACCAAGCTTTAACTACCCAAGTGCCACACTCTCTGATGGCACCGATCATGCTCGCCCAGCGGTTTTAAGAGGCCTTGCACCCGATCACACTTTAGTCCTTATTAACGGTAAGCGTCGCCACTCTGGTGCGTTATTAAACTTAGGAGGCACGGTTGGTCGCGGCTCTACCGCGGTTGATTTAAACATGATCCCAACCTCTGCAATTAAGCGTGTTGAAGTTCTGCGCGATGGGGCTGCAGCACAATATGGTTCTGACGCCATTGCGGGAGTAATCAATATTGTTTTAAAAGATGCCACCGAAGGCGGCAGTGTTAGCGTAACTTATGGCCAATACGACAGCCAAATGGCCGGTGTACCGCAACTAAATAGCACTTATGCGGATGATAACGGCAACCTTGCATTTAATTTAGGCGACGATCGTCATGTTAACGACGGTAGTACACGCACAATTAGCGCAAACTCAGGTTTTTCATTAACAGACAATGGTTTTGTAAATGTATCAGTTGAATACCGTGATAACGACTCAACTCAACGCTCTGGTTTTGATCCGCGCGAACAATACAGCCGCCTAGATGATGGCAGCCTAGACCCACGCGAATTTACAATTGATCGCTACAATCACCGTTTTGGTAAAGCAGCGCTGGAAGACTACGCTTTGTTTTACAATATGGGATACGATTTAGAGAATGGCTTTAATGTTTACTCATTTGGTAGCTATTCAGAGCGTGAAGGTAACTCGGGCGGATTTTACCGTCGTGCAAAAGACAGCCGCAATGTTTTAGAGCTATACCCTAATGGCTTTTTGCCACAAATTGCTACCGACGTAAAAGATTACTCGCTGGCACTTGGTTTACAAGGCGATAGTGGCGACTGGACTTGGGATGTAAGCACCAACTACGGCCGAAATGACTTTGGTTTAGGCGTTGTAAATAGCCTCAATACTTCTTTAGGTACTAACAGCCAAACTGAGTTTGATAACGGCGCCATGGTTTACGATCAATTTTTAGTTAATTTTGATGCCAATACCAGCGTTGATTTTGGTCTACCCGATGATGTATTTTTCACTATTGGTGCTGAATACCGCCGTGAAAGCTATAAAATAGAGCAAGGCGAGGAAGCCTCTTATATTACTGCGCTTGATAACAACGGCAACCCAATTGCTGCTGGCGGTGCGCAAGTGCTTCCTGGGTTTGGGCCGCAAAGCACAACCAATGAAAGTCGTCATAATGTTGCTGTATTTGCTGAATTTGATACTTACTTAACTGATAAATGGAATGTTGTTTTAGCCAGTCGCTATGAAGATTACAGCGATTTTGGTAACACATTTACTTCAAAATTAGCCACGCGTTACAGTATTAACGACAACCTATCGTTACGTGGTGCGGCAAGTACTGGCTTTCGTGCGCCGTCACTTGCACAAAGCTCGTACCGTCAAATATCGACTATTCTCGAAAATAACCAGCCTTTTGAAGTTGGTCTATTCCCAAGCTCTGCTCCTGCAGCGCAAGCGTTAGGTGCAAAACAGCTCGATGCAGAAGACTCAGTTAACGTTACCGCTGGATTTGTTTACACTCAAGGTGGCTTTAGCTTAACAGTTGATGCGTACCGCATTGATATTGATGACCGGATTGTACTCTCTGAAAACTTAAGCGGTAACGCTGTACAGCAAATTCTAGCGAATGCTGGCGAGCTAAATACCGAAAGTGTTCGTTACTTTACCAACGCCATCAATTCGCGCACGCAAGGTGTTGATATTGTGGCAACGTACACACTTGATTTAAATACATTGGGTGATGTGCGTTTAAATGCGGCGGCAAACATTAACGATACCGAAGTGACTCATGTAGATGCAAACCCGAGCGAGCTAAATTCTTTAGGCGATGACTACGTGGTATTTGCCCGTCGTGAAGTAGGCCGTTTTGAGCAAGGCACACCCGATAACAAACTAAACCTATCGGCTGTTTGGAGCTTTAACCAATGGCAAACAACCTTGCGTGCAACTCGCTATGGAGAAGTGGCAGATATTTCAACCACCAGCGAGGGTGATGAATATTTAGATGCTAAATGGATTGCCGATTTAGAAGTCGCTTATCGTCCTAACGAAGCGTGGAAATTTGCAGTGGGTGCAAATAACTTGTTCGATCAGTACCCTCAAGCAACGGTAGATAATATTGGCTATTCTAACTTTGGCCAAATATTTCCGTACACGCCTTACACACCCTACAGTTTAGATGGGCGCTTTTTATACGGTAACATTACTTACAATTTTTAAGTAAAACGCCCATTAATAATAGAGTAATTACAAAAGGATGCAGTGTGCATCCTTTTTATTAACATTTAGTATTTTTAACCATATTTTGGCATTTTAACTTTTTAATTACTGCTGCCACCTCATATAAAACAACAACTTACATTTCGGCCTCAATTTTGCTCCATACTTTGTATATTAACTAAAATAATCAATATCAAAGGACTAAACATGAGCGTATCAACTCTATTGAACTTCACTAAGCCCGTTTCATTAATTAGTGGCATTTTATTACTCAGCGGTTGTGTATTTCACATATCGCCCAGTGTCGCATCAGTTAAACAAACCCAGCAGCTTTCACTGCCAAGCAATAACCTTGAGTACTTAACGATATTAAGTGGTGCCGGTTCGCTCGATATTCAGGGCTCTAATACTGCAACCAGTATTAGCGTTGATGCCATCATTTACACCGCCGACATTGACGATGAATACGAACTCACCCTTGAGAAAAGCGGTACACAAGCAAAACTTGTTGCACAAAATAAAAGTAATAATGGGATTAGCTTTTACAGCGGGCAATCACCAAGTATCAATTTAGTTGTTACCGTACCTAACGCCCTAAATTTAGATATTAACGACCGCTCAGGCGATATTGTTATTAACGAGATGCAAAGCAATATTGATGTAAAAGATGGTTCTGGCAGCTTATCTATCAATAGTGCTAAAAACCTAAATATTGATGATGGCTCGGGCAATATTTACGTAAAAAATGTAGTCGGCGACTTAGTATTAAATGACGGCTCAGGCAGCATTGATATTGATAATGTCAGTGGTAATGTCGCTATTGAAGATGGCTCTGGCGAAATGCAAGTTACTTACGTAACAGGCGTATTAAATGTTGAAGATGGCTCGGGCGGCATAACTATTAAACATATTAATGGCGCAGTCACCGTAGACGATAACTCAGGAGATATGTTGATTGAACATATTGGCTCAAGCGTGACGATTGATGATGGCTCTGGCGATATTCGCGTTAATTACGCTAAAGCGCTAACTATTACAGAAGCAGGCTCAGGTGATGTCAGTATTGATAATATTTCAGGCACTGTAAAATTAGACCGCTAATACACTAATAAAGCGAAATAAATGGCAGTTCATTACATCCGTTATTGTATTTTACTAACACCTAAGCCATGATAAATGTCTTGAAATTATTCGGATAAACGCGTGTTAGAAATTGCTTTAATTTATTTAGCCGCCGCCATTGTAGCTGTTCCTATTGCCAAACGACTTGGCTTAGGATCAGTACTGGGTTATTTAATTGCTGGCATACTAATTGGTCCCTATGCATTGGGAGTCGTAGGGGATCAAACCGATATAATGCACTTTGCCGAATTTGGCGTAGTGATGATGCTATTTTTAGTCGGACTTGAACTACAACCCTCACGACTATGGAAGCTTCGGCACTCTATTTTAGGGCTTGGTGGCTTACAAGTGGTGCTAACTGCGGCGGTTATTTTTGCCTTTTGTTATTGGTTTTTTAGCATGCATTGGCAAACCGCATTGGCCATTGGTTTAATGCTGGCACTTTCCTCTACCGCAATTGTATTGCAGAGCCTCGAAGAAAAAGGCTGGTTAAAACAAGAGGCCGGACAAAACGCATTTTCGGTCTTATTATTTCAAGATATCGCCATTATTCCTATTTTAGCGCTACTCCCCTTACTGGCCTTTGCTGCACCAAGTAGTTCAAAACAAATTAGCGATTCAATCATTGCAGGCTGGCCTGTTTGGCAACAAGTAGGCGTCTCTGTTGGCGTTATTGCCGCTATCATTGCTGGTGGTAAATATGTGTCGTCACCACTGTTTAGATACATAGCCCAAACTCACATGCGTGAAATATTCACTATTTTTGCATTGTTTTTAGTCGTGGCTATTTCGCTTGTAATGCACAGTATTGGCCTATCACCTGCTTTAGGTACTTTTTTAGCCGGTGTAGTATTGGCCGAAAGTGAATTTAGACACGAATTAGAAGCCGACATAGAGCCCTTTAAAGGATTATTACTGGGACTATTTTTTATCACTGTGGGGGCTTCAATTAATTTTGAGCTATTATTTAATCAATTTAGTACCGTGGTTGCTTTAGTTGCCTTATTAATTGTCATTAAAGCCTTCATTTTGTTTGCCCTTGCTGTCACATTTAAAATTAGCTCAAAGCAAAAACTATTGTTTACATTGGCACTAGCACAAGGTGGTGAATTTGCTTTTGTACTTTTAAGCGTGAGCACCACATTAAGTATTTTAACCCCAGAACAAACCAGTCTAGTGACCTTAGTGGTTGCGGTATCTATGTTGATAGCCCCTTTATTACTGATGCTGTATGAACAAATACAAAAACGCAGTAGTAGCACTAAGCCTGAGTTTGATAAACCAGAACAAATAAATACCGCTAAACACGTAATTATTGCGGGCTATGGCCGCTTTGGGCAAATTATGGGACGTTTATTACATGCACAAGGCTACGAAATTACCGTACTTGATCACAGCCCAAGCCAAATAGAACTGCTGCGCCGCTTTGGTAACACTGTATTTTACGGTGATGCTGCTCGCCAAGAACTGCTTGAAGCTGCGGGCGCGCATACAGCACAAATGCTGGTTGTTGCGATTGATAACCCAGATAAAACCATTGAAATTATTAAGCTGGCACATAAAAACTACCCCCAATTAAAAATAGTGGCGCGCGCAATCGATCGTCGCCATGCGTATCAATTACTGAATCTAAAAGTGGATGCATTTAACCGCGAAACCGTCGACTCAGCCATTAACTTAGCCATAGAATCACTGCAGCTACTTGGCAATAGCAAAGAAGACGCTGAGCGTGCTGGTAAATTATTTAGGGATCATGACCGTGCATCTGTGTTACAACTTTCTGAGCTTTGGGGAGATGATGCCAGCTACGGCGTTGCAGTACGCCAACGTATGGAAGATTTAAAACAGGTATTACAGCAAGATAAGCAAGCACAGCAAAATTTAAATACCTGTGATGCCAACGATTATGAAAATGGCTTAACAGAAGACTCTGCTAAGCCTAAAAAACGACCCAATGGTGATGCCCACCTTGAATAGCCTCACCTTGAGGATTATAAAAACCGGTGGCGCCGTGCTCTATAAAACCTAGGTTAATCATTTTTGCTAAAAATGGGTCGCTTTCGTTATCGCCAATGTCGGCATAGTCGGTGGTTTGAAAGTTATCCCATTTTGCAAACTGAGCCTTAATAGCTGGTGTGTCATTTTGCACCGCGTCTAAGCTAAGCGACGTGCTTGCTTTATTCGCTAGGTTACTAATACTAAATGTTTTTACCAGTTTTGAATGGGTAAAAAATGCCAAGTTATACTGAGAGTTATTTTCTTCTAAGCTGTAATTTTTTATTTCGTTGCAGCCTTCGCCTTCGGTGCTTACTAATGTCATTTTTTTAATGAGATGATTATCTACCAGCTGTACTTTTGCACTCCAGTTTTGCACTCCTTGCACCTCTGATGGCTGATATTCAATACCGCGCTGCTGCGCATTAAAATAACGAATAGGTCGTATTTGATTGTTGCTAGTATACTGCCAAAGCTCTGTAATAACTTGGCTTTGGTGCGCCACTTGTTGCTCATTTCGCCAAAGGATGAGAGTTTGGCTGTTTGCCTTATTATTTTTAAGCGTTTGTGGAGCCTTATTAATAATAGTGTAAGTGGCTTTTAATACCTGTGGATTTATATCGCACTGCTCAGCAAAGCTGCTTGCGCTAAATAATGCGCTCATTATTAAAAATACTTTTTTCATTGGGCTATCTCTTTAGTTAATCGCTTTTAGCTTAATTGCCTTTATCATAACCAAAAATAATGGCAGTTTAATGACATAAAAAACCCACACAGTGTGCGGGTTGTTTTATATCGCAAGGTTTATTGCGCTACTTTTTCATCCGCGGCTTTTACAAAGTCAGCGGCAAAGTCCATAACATGGAATAAAAAGCTTTGCTCATTAGTACCTGTTACTAAATGCGCCCCAGGGCCCATTGCATACACACCTACATCTTCGCCTGCGTGAGTTTCTGATGATAGTGGCACAAGTGCCTCTTGGTGAAAACCTGGCGTTGTAGTATCAACATTACTTAAATCAACACGCCCTATAACGGGTGCTGCTAAGTAAGATGCATCAGCATCGGTTTCTGCACCTAGGTCTCTGTAACCCAAACCATTAGTGTAACCAACTGTAGTATAAGGCATATCGTCGGCAGCAAGGCTGGGCTCTGTTTGCCCTACACCAACCACTTTACCTAAAATTGGGTTACCGCGTTTAGGGTAACCCGCAATGGTAAATACGTGACTGTGATCGGCTGTTACTACAATTAGCGTCTCTTCTGGGTTGGTGTTTTCCATCGCTACTTTTACTGCTTTAGCCAGCTCTACAGTATCGTTAAGTGCGTTGTATGCATTACCCGCATGATGCGCGTGGTCAATACGTCCCGACTCAACCGTTAAGAAAAACCCTTGCTCGTTATTATCAAGCACATCAATCGCTTTTTCGGTCATTTGTGATAATGAAGGCTCGCCTGCAATATCATTGCCACGGTCAGCTTCGTACTGCATGTGAGATTCATTAAATAAACCAAATACACGCTCAGTTGTGGTTGCATCAATAGCAGCAAAACCCGCTTGATCCATCACATAAGCACCATTTGGATATTGCGTTTTCCACTCGGCGGTTAAGTCGCGATTATCTGTACGATCGCCCTCTACAGCACTAACAGCATCAGCTGAGTTAAACGCGGCATCTTTTGGTAAAAAGTGACGACGCCCGCCACCCATAACCACTTCAATTCCGTCTACATCAACACCACTAAAACGTGCTTCTAGGTTCTTTTCAAAGTTAACCAGCTGTGAAGCAATATCTTCACAATTAGCTGACTCAGAAGCAGGCATATCTGAAATATCTTCCCAGTTACGGTCTGCCGATTTAGCGTAGGTTGCCGCAGGTGTTGCATGGGTAATACGCGCAGTAGAAACAATACCCGTAGACTTACCGGCAATCTCAGCCAGCTCTAATGACGTAACAAGCTCATGCCCTTTGCCTGATGCACAACTACCACGTTCAACCGCTTCGTCTATACCAATTACACCCACATCGGTTTTTACACCTGAGGCCATTGCCGTCATTGTACCGGCAGAATCTGGCGTTTGTGCATCCACATTATAGGTTTTTACAAACCCAGAGTACGGCATGGTTTCAAAGCTTAATTGGTGATCTTCACCCATTTCACCCTGTAATTGCCCCGCTAAAATACGAGCAGCTGTCACAGTAGAAATACCCATTCCATCGCCAACAAACAAGATCACATTTTTAGCTTTACCCGATTCAGTTACCACTTTACTTGCAGCATCTTGCGCGCCGGCGAGCTTAGTTTGTGCATCACTAAACCATACGTTATTGCTAAGAGACGCCAGCTGTTCACTCGTTAATGAGGTGGCTGGGTCGTTACAGACTAAGTTAGTCTGCGTTACTTCGTTGCTCTCTAATTGCCCGTTTGTATTGGTATCAACACCGCTTTGTGTTTCTACGCCGCCATTGATACATTGCGCAGATCCCACTGCAATTGGGAGATCGACCGCTAAAATATTATTGCTGTTTTTGTCGTCATCACTCGAACACCCCGTTAATGCGACCATTACTGCTAAAGAAAGTACTGTTAATTTATTCATGTGAGCCGCCATTATTGCTGAGTTAGTTCAAGAGCTTGATTAATTAAATGAAATACAACGTTTTGCTCAATAACACCTTGAGCTAGGTGAGCACCCGGTCCGGTTGCATGCAGTGAAATATCTTCACCTGCGTGTGTTTCAGAGCTCAGTGGTACCGTGGTTTCTTGGTGAAAACCTGGCGTTGTTGTATCAACACCATTTAGCTCAACACGTCCTGCAACCGCAGCTGTTTTATAGCTTGCGTCCGCATCCGTTTCATCGATTAAGTTTCTAAAACCGAGGCCATTTGCATAACCTACTGTGGTGTATGGCATGTTATCAGCAGCTAGCGTTGGTGTAGTTTGCCCTACAGCAACCACTTTACCTAAAATTGGGTTACCACGTTTAGGGTACCCTGCAATAGTAAATACATGGCTGTGGTCAGCTGTAACTAAAATAAGGGTTTCTTCTGGATTGGTGTTATCAACGGCAGCTTGTACTGCTTTTGCAAATTCAATGGTGTCATTAAGTGCATTGTATGCGTTACCCGCATGGTGAGCATGGTCAATACGCCCCGACTCAACCGTTAAGAAAAAGCCTTTTTCGTTTTTACCCAGTACATCAATCGCTTTGGTGGTCATATCGGTAAGCGACGGCTCACCAGCTATATCGTTTGCACGGTCAGCTTCGTATTGCATGTGCGATTCGTTAAACAAGCCAAATACTTTAGTGGCGTCATCGGCAATAGCATCAAACCCAGCTTGATCCATCACATAAGTGCCATTTGGATATTGTGTTTGCCACTCAGTAACAAGGTTACGCTCATCGGTACGATCGCCTTCTACGGCGCTCATAGCATCAGTAGAATTTGCCGCGGCCTCTTTTGGTAAGAAGTGACGACGGCCGCCACCCATAACAAAATCTAAGCCATCAACATCGGTTCCGACAAAGCGTGCTTCTAGGTTTTTTTCAAAATTAACCAGCTGTGAGGCAATATCTTCACAGCCAGCATTCACTGCTGCCTCAGGCATGTCTGAGATATCTTCCCAGTTGCGATCAGCCGATTTAGCATAGGTTGCCGCAGGCGTTGCATGGGTAATGCGGGCAGTAGAGATAATCCCTGTTGCTAGGCCTTTAATTTCAGCAAGCTCAGTGGCTGTAAGTAACTCATTACCAGCCACCGTTGAGCACTCACCGCGCTCAATATCTTCATCAACACCAATAACACCTACATCGGTTTTAACCCCTGAGATCATCGCAGTCATTGTGCCTGCAGAATCCGGTGTTTGTGCATCTACGTTGTATGTTTTTACTTGTGCTGAGTACGGGAACTTTTCAAAGCTTAAATAACCTTCTTCACCTAAGTTGCCCGCTCTTTGCCCTTGTAAAATACGTGCTGCGGTAAGGGTAGATACACCCATACCGTCGCCCACAAACAAAATAACGTTTTTAGCTTTAGTGTTTTTAATTGCCTGCGCTTGCGTTGTTTTTGTTGTTAGTTTTGCTTGGGCAGCGCTGTACCAGCTGCTGTCTTTTTGACTTTGCGGTAAAACATTGGCATGACTAACGGCACTAAACGCACAGGTTAGTGCGATTGCCGCAGCAACTTTTTTAATTTTCATCCGTAATTCCCATTATGTAGTGGTTATTTTTGCTTGAAGCCTAAGCCTCAAATAAGTAACCGCAGCACTATAAAAAACAGATGTGACCTCTAAGCGTATTTTTAATTAAAAAAAAATGACTAAATCATTACAAAATTAAGACACAAAAAAAGCGCAGCGGTTAACCGCTCAAATAAAGGTAACCATGGCGAGTTGCCAAAAGTACCCGGATTTTTAATTGGCTTTGTTATTTTAATGCTTATTAACAGCACCTTTAACCTACCAGCTATCGTGCTCGAAACCGCTAACGAGCTTTCTCGATTCTTTTTAATTGCCGCCATAGCCGCTATTGGTATGAAAACAAACTTAGGCAGACTCACCGAGGTGGGCTTAAAACCAATAAATAATGATTGTTGCTGAAACAATTTGGATAGCACTGTTAATACTTGGCTTTGTATTGTGTAGTTAAACCTTGAGCGTATTGAGTGGATTGCCTACAATAGCGCATCACTTTTTAATAAAGATTAAAATCATGACCGATTCAACAAAACCAGCATTACCTGATCAGCTTTCTATTAATCCACGCAGCAAGCATTACGTAGAAGAAGTGTTTGAACACGAAATTGGCGTAAAGTTAAACGGTAAAGAGCGCTTTGATGTAGAAGAATACTGCATTAGCGAAGGCTGGATTAAAATTGCCGCACCTAAAGCGCTAGACCGCCGCGGCCAACCTTTACTTATGAAAGTAAAAGGCACTGTAGAAGCGTTTTACAAGTAATAGCTTACTTGTAAAAAGAAAAGCGACACCTTACTGGGTAGTCGCTTTTTTTGTGCCTTTTAAAAACAGCTTTAACATATTGAACTTTTTTCATACTCAACCTGATGAAGTTTCATTATGAATTTTCAAAAAGTATGTTTGAATAGCCCAACCATTTAGACGTATAGAAGTTCATTATAAGTAGGTTAACAATATTAGATGGCGGCATGGGTTGTGAACTTAAACGCATGGGCGCGCCATTTTCACAGCCACTTTGGAGTGCACAAGCTTTAATAGAAGCACCACAATGTGTAACTCAAGCGCATCAAGCTTTCATAAGTGTGGGCGCTGAAATTATTACAGTAAATAGCTATGCGTGTGTCCCCTTTCATTTAGGTGAAACGCTTTACCAAGCACAAGGTGCAGCACTTGCACAGCAAGCTGCTGTAATTGCAAAAAAAGCAGCTCAAAACACTAATCAAAACGTGCTAGTTGCGGGTTCATTGCCACCCGCATTTGGATCGTACCGTGCTGATTTTTTCCAAATTGAACGCGCATTTACTATTTTAAATACCCTGTATAAAGCACAGGATGAATATGTAGATGTTTGGATTGGTGAAACCATATCAAACATTGAAGAGTCGCGGGTTATGGCAAGGGTACTTAAGAATTCAAACAAACCATGTTATTACGCATTTACCTTAAATGATGAAGTAAGCGAACAAGCGACATTGCGCTCTGGTGAATTAGTATCCGACGCTATCTTAGCATTACTCGAACATAATATAACGGGCATACTCTTCAACTGCTCTATTCCCGAGGTTATTGAACAAGCGCTGCGCGACACAAATACTGTACTAAAACAGCAAAATAAACATCTTGATTTAGGAGTCTTTGCAAATGGTTTTACACCAATCGCCAGCGATTATAAAGCCAATGAAGGCTCGCAAGGTTACCGCGACTTATCACCCGCTGAGTATGTAGCGTTTGCAAAGCAATGGCATAGCCTAGGCGCAACAATTATTGGCGGCTGCTGTGGTATTGGCCCTGAATTCATAGCAGCACTGGTAAAGTGGAAAAGCGATATTGAAGCGCTTTAATATCATTTATTTAATTACAAAAGTATCGAGAATCCCTTTCGAGCTTATTGACTGATTCCCAATACCCAATCAAGCCCTTGTATTACTTAGAACGGCCTCGCCAGCCACTCCACACATCATTTTCTGGGTTAGCTTTATTTTTTTTCTTTTTCTTGCCGGTGCCTTCGGGCTTGGCCATGGGTTTATCGTTTTTAAGCGCATCAGCTGCATCAAGATTCGCTTGGTTTACTGCAAAGCCTGCTACCTCTTCGCGCTCTAAGCGTAGTTTATTTTTCTTTTCGATAATTCTAAAGTGATGGAAGTCTTCATAATCAATTAACGATAACGCTAGGCCAACTTCACCGGCACGGCCGCTGCGGCCAATACGGTGCATGTAATCAGCGGGGCTGCGCGGTAAGTTAAAGTTAATAACAACAGGCAGTTTGGCAATATCTAAACCACGGGCTGCTATATCGGTGGCAATAAGTACTTCTATTTCGCCCGCTTTAAATTTTTCGATTACGCGAGTACGCTCACTTTGGCCTTTATCACCATGGAATACTTGTGCATTCACGCCGCGCTTTTCAAGCTTGCTGGCTAAGTGCTCACAATCTTTTTTAGCGTTGACAAATATCAGCGCTTGGCGCCATTTGTGCTGCTTAATTAAATGCGCTAAAACCGTGGTTTTTTCGCCTTTATTAACTGTAAATACGCGCTGTACTAAGGTGCTTTCGTCTTTACTCTGAACTTGTATTTCAACCGGATTATTTAATAAATCTTGTGTTAATAGCTTAACTTGCTCTGGGAAAGTGGCTGAAAACAACATGGTTTGCTTTTTAGCAGGCATAAGCGCTAATAAGTTAGCCAACTCTTCGGTAAAGCCTAAGCTTAATAAGCGGTCGGCTTCATCAAGCACTAAGGTATTTACTTTATCGAGCTTAATCGCATTGCTTGAGATTAAATCGAGTAAACGCCCTGGCGTTGCAACAATGATATCAGCACCGCCGCGAAGTGCTTGCATCTGGGTATTAACCGACACACCACCAAATACCGCCACCGTTTTAATGGCGCCATTAAAATTAGCAGAATACGATTTAACACTATCGGCTACCTGCACTGCCAGCTCGCGAGTAGGTACCAAAATAAGCCCAGTTACAAAGTTGCCTTTGCTCGCTGCTTTTTTAGCACCTTGCGCTAAAAATAGCGTTTGTAGCATAGGCAAAGCAAAGGTTGCTGTTTTACCTGAGCCGGTATTTGCCCCCGCAATTAAGTCACTCCCCGCCAAGATACTTGGAATTGCTTTTGCCTGAATCGGCGTAGGTTGCGTGTATTCAAGGTCAGACAAACGAGCAATTAGCTCTGGAATAAGGCCAAGTTCGTTGAAATTACTAGGATTTGCGGATGAGGTCATAAAAGGTGCGGGCTCATTACTAAAAATAGCCTGTAATTTTAGCGTATTTATTGCCCGTTAAGTAGGAATTAGTGATTTAAATGTTTTTATAGGTAACCGCTGCGCGATTTAAGCTGCTAGTTCTGAATAAACTTTAGTACTGATTGTTTTTTACTTTTTAATAGAGAAGGGAGATCCCCCCCCTTTCTTTAAGATATAAAACGACCTGCACGCTCAACTAACTCAGGGTAATGTAATATCGAAAACTGTCGATTTTGGTTAAAGCTAAAGTCATGTAGGATCATATCGCCAAGCTCCGCTGAACATTGTTGAATTTCTGAAGATTTTATACCGGTTTTTCCTAGTAACTTACTTATAATGCTAATAATTTTACCTTCATAGGCTTTATTTGAATCCAAGTTTGATTCAGGGTTACTCATTTTTTCAATAAAAATATTCCAATCTTGACTAGAGTTAGTTCGAAATTTATCTTTCCACATTGGTATCGTAATTTTATATAATTCTGGCTTACTTATTTTTAATATAGCTAAAAATACTAACGGTAACGTATATAGCCTTTCTTCAGTTGTTAGCTGAATTGCTTGTAAAATCTTTATGGCTTGTTCAATATCTCGTAAACCCGCATCACATAAAAGAGCTGTTTGAGCCAGCAAATAAGCATTACCACTTTTATGCACAGCAATTAACTTATCATCATTAACAAGCTCTGTTTTCCATAAGTACTCTGAGTAAGACAAGCGATTTGGTGGTGGTAGATGATAAATTTGATCGAAAAATCTATTTAGGTATTTTTTTGATTCAAAATTATTACCATAAATAGCCTTGATTGAATGGCTTAGTTGCTCGGATGCAGTAGCAACAACAAAGTAAACGCGCGGTATTTGAAATAGATGTTTAATTGTCTCGAGTAGTTCAATGGCATAACTAGGTCTACACCTGTCTAACTCATCTACGAATATAAAAATTGGTTTTATATCCTTACCTGCTTTTTTCGCGATCTCCCCTAAATTAGTCTTAAAAGTAATAATACTATTTTCTATGCTTTCTTGATGTTCTAACGCAATATTTGTTGCTTGAGTTGTTAGCCCTTCAACTAATTTATTTGTATCTTTTTTATCTATATTAGAAGCTTTATTTTCCTCACCATCACTCTCGATTAATTCGTTTATTTGATCTAGAGAATAGCCCGTCAATTTTTTTGCTATAAAAGATAGAAGTAATGGAGCGGCAGCAAGCTTGAATTTATTCCATTTATTTTTTTGGCTTGCGTTAGCCTTTTTACTAAAAAAAGGTTTTAACTCTTTATCGATCGCAGAAATAAAACCAAGCAAAGGGTTATCTGTAAAATCCTTCTCCCAAGCATTAAAATAAACAACTTCGCAGCCTTGTGACTTTAAACCACTTCGCCAATTTGTAAGGAAATAGGTTTTACCAAATCCCCATTCAGCATCAATATTTAATACAAAAGGTTCCTCTTTCTTTACTGTAAATCGATTGAGTAAGTAAGAAGTTAGATATTTTGCATCTTCAACTCTATTTAACTTATCGTCATTCCATGGTTTCATTTTTTATCTTCCCTGATTTATTTATAACTATAATTGCCATGAAGTAATAAAAAGCTAAACTTTAATTTACACTCAAACAGTTAACTAATTTAAACCTGAGAAGGCTTTTCATCGTTAAGCTCTGCTTGTAACCTAGCTTTTGTTTCTTTTAAGTAATTTATATAAGGATACGAGTCATCTGCAATTGCTAAAGCGGATTCCATCTGTTCAAGTGCTTGACGAGTATCACCTTGCATTTCATAGCCATAAGATAGGGCAGAAAGCGCATCAACTGATTTTGGGTAGTTTTTTATATTGTACTTAAACACCTCTATAGCGCGGGTAAACTGCTTGCTGCCCGTTAAGTTATAACCGAGCGATCTAACAGCGCGATCCGGTGGTGAAATTTGCTCGCCCCATTGTTGAGATAATGTTTTGTAATAAGCATCAATAGAGGCTACATCGTCAGTTAAAGCACTGATTGGCATTTGTTTAGGTAAAAATAAGTTGTAATAGGCATTAAATATGCCTGCAGCAGAGGTTAAGCCATGCGAGATGCCATCAAACGCATCATTAAAAAAACGTAACCCTCGCGCTTTATGCGATTGCAGTGATTGCTGTAATTCATCATACCTTTCTCGCATTATGCCGGCTTCTTCGCCAATATTGATGTACACGTAGTTATTCAGGTCTTTCGTTTTAGCTATAAATGATTTTGTGCTTTTTACCATTGCGCCATAGTTCCACCAAACCGCAGGGCTATAAGCAATGTGCGCTTGAAATAGTTTTGGGTTTGCCTGCAACGCGTATAGCGCAAACACACCACCAGCTGAGGCTCCTGCGATAACTTTATAGTCATGCGTGCGATAGTTCTTATTTACTAAAGGAATGAGCTCTTGTTCAAAGAACGCTAAAAATTTTGCTGCGCCGCCCCCTTCACCGACAGGACCTTGCGGCTCTTTATTCACTGTAGGATAAAAATCTCTAAGTCGATTAGTGTTTTCAATAGCGACAATAATTACCTCTGGAGCACGATTATCATTTTGTAAACGCTCAATGACAGCACTGGCAAGCGGAATATTACCCGCCCCATCTAAGCGATATATAACAGGGTATACCTTCTTTGGCTCAGCTTGATAGCTCTTTGGTAACTTTACGACAACTGTGCGTTCTTCGTTTAAAACAACCGATTTAATAGTATGTGTGTACTGAGAGTAATCTGTACTTTGCTGTTTAGTGCCAGATTGTGCAAAGGCACTTTGTGAACTAAAAATACTAAAGCTAACAAAACAAATAACGGTTAATAAACGCATGACTAATCCCTTAGAGAATAATAAGTTACTTAAGCTAACAGAGTTTCAGGCACAAAAAAAGCGCCTTAAGCGCTTTTTTAATATTAATAAAACCTATAACCTTTTGATTTTACTCAACTGTAACCGATTTTGCTAGGTTACGTGGCTGGTCAACGTCAGTGCCTTTAATGACCGCTACATAGTACGACAGTAACTGTAGTGGAATTGTATATACAACAGGGGCAATTACGTCATCTACGTGGTTTACGTTGATTACACGCATTGTGTCGTCTGACTCAAAGTGTGAGTCTTTATCAGCGAATACATAAATGATGCCGCCGCGAGCACGTACTTCTTCTACGTTTGATTTAAGCTTTTCAAGCAATTCATTGTTTGGTGCTACAACAATAATTGGCATGTCAGCATCAATAAGCGCTAATGGGCCGTGTTTAAGCTCACCTGCTGCGTAGGCTTCAGCGTGAATGTATGAAATCTCTTTAAGCTTAAGTGCGCCTTCCATCGCGATTGGGTATTGTGAGCCGCGCCCTAAAAACAGTGAATGGTGTTTATCAGCAAATTCTTCAGCAAGGTCTGCAATGCCATCAGCCAATAGTAGCGTTTCTTCTAATTTAGCTGGTAGCAGTTTAATAGCGTTAACAATCGCGCTTTGATCTAAGCCTTTCTCTTGCGCAATAGACGCAGTAAGCATTAACAAACCAACAAGCTGTGTAGTAAATGCTTTAGTAGAGGCTACACCAATTTCAGCGCCTGCTTTGGTCATAAAGGCAAGGTCTGATTCTCGCACAAGCGATGAGCCTGGTACGTTACAAATAGTCATTGAACCCATATAGCCTTGCTCTTTAGCTAAACGCAGTGCAGCTAAAGTATCAGCCGTTTCGCCTGATTGTGAAATAGTTACTAGTAGGCTATTTTCGTGTACAAATGACTGACGGTAACGGAACTCAGAGGCTATTTCTACGTTACAACTAACACCTGCAAATTGCTCAAGCCAGTAACGAGCAACCATACCTGAGTGGTATGACGTACCACAGGCAATAATTTGTACGTGTTTTACGTCTTTAAATATTTGCTGTGCGCTATCGCCAAAAGCATCAATAGCTACGCGGTCATCGTTTAAACGTCCTTCAAGGGTGTTACGTACTGCAAGTGGCTGCTCATAAATTTCTTTTAGCATGTAGTGACGGTAATCACCTTTACCTGATGCATCTTGTGTAATGTTTGATTCAACAACTTCACGCTCTACAGCATCGCCATTTTCATCAAAAATTTCTACTGTGTCGCGAGTAATGCGCGCTACATCACCTTCTTCTAAGAAGATAAAGCTGCGAGTCACCGGTAATAATGCAAGTTGATCAGAAGCAATAAAGTTTTCACCAAGGCCTAAACCAATAACTAACGGGCTGCCTGAGCGCGCTACAATAATTTCGTTATCATTCGCTTTATCGAACACAACTGTACCAAATGCACCTTCAAACTGTTTAACAGCTGCTTGAACTGACGCTAATAAAGTGGTGTGCTGCTGACGTAACTGATGAATTAAATGCACCATTACTTCGGTGTCGGTATCTGATAAAAACTCGTAACCGTCGCCTTTAAGTGCTGCACGCAAACTTGCGTGGTTTTCAATGATACCGTTATGTACAAGCGCTAATTGATTGCTTGAAACATGTGGGTGAGCATTGGCTTCAGTTACACCGCCATGAGTTGCCCAACGAGTGTGTGCAATACCTGTGTGACCGCTAACACCAGCTTGTTCAAGTGCTGATTCTAAGTTTACAACCTTACCAACTGCTTTAACTGTATTAAGAGTATTACCTTCAAGTAAAGCTACACCTGCTGAGTCATAACCACGGTACTCAAGACGCTTAAGGCCTTCAACTAAGATTTTATTTACTGGACGTTCTGCAACAGCCCCAACGATTCCACACATAGTGTCTCCATTAATTTTTTAATTCTAGCAACTCACGGCGTAGTTACTAATCCATAATCTCTGCGCAAATTAGTTTTACACCACATGCCTCAATCGCTGCGCGTTTATCATGCGCTAAGCCACTGTCGGTTATTAATGTGGTTACTGTTTGCCACGGTAATTCTAAATTTGGTATTTTTCGGCCGATTTTTTCTGACTCAACCAGCACAATAACTTCACGCGCCGCTTTAGCCATCACTTGGCTTAGCCCAACAAGTTCATTAAACGTGGTTGTTCCTCGTGCTACATCAATGCCATCGGCACCAATGAACAGCTGATCAAAATCATATGAGCATAGTACATTTTCGGCTACTTGCCCTTGAAACGATTCTGAATGCGGATCCCACGTGCCACCTGTCATCAAAAGGGTTGGCTCGTTTTCAAGTGCTAATAAACGCGTTGCTACTTTAATCGCGTTCGTCATAACAACTAACCCCTGCTTGGTAGCCAACTCAGGGATCATCGCTGCTGTTGTACGCCCGCTGTCAATAATAATGCGGTTATGATCTTTTATAAGCGCCGCTGCTGCCTTAGCAATGGCTACTTTGCGCTTAGAATCAATCTCATCGCTTACAATCTCTTTTGGTAGCGCAATAGCTCCACCATAACGGCGCAGCAACAAGCCACTTTTTTCAAGCGCGGTTAAGTCTTTTCGAATGGTTACTTCTGATGTTTGAAACTGTTCAGCAAGAGTCTCAACGGCCACTTCACCAAGCTCATTTACTTGGCTAAGGATCAGATGACGGCGTTGCTGGGTGTTTCGTTTGGTCATTAAGTAACTGCTATTAAGTTTCGTTTCGAAAGTTAGTGGATTTTAAACGAAACATTATAAATGGCAAGTGAATGCATAAAAATAAAGCAATTTTATTCAAATTATCATCATGCTTAAAGTAGGTTAAGCTAGGCACCATTATTTAAGTTAAACAAAATTGATATGCAGTCATTTAATAGTATTAGTAAAGAGAATCTAGCGCAGCGAAAAGCTGTGCACGAAATTTGCCGCTTATTTAATAAAAGCCCCAGTAAAGGTAATTTAAAGCGAATAAAAGAATTATGCTCACACTGTGGTGATGGAGTAATTATTGAAGCGGGCTTTCATTGTGACTATGGTAGTCAAATACAAATTGGTGATCGTACTTTTATAAACATTAACTGCACTGTATTAGATGCACCAATTAGTGAGGGTGCAATTACCATTGGCAGTGATTGTTTAATTGGCCCGAACGTTCAACTATTAGCAGTTTCGCATGCTGTGAACCCCATAGAACGGCTCAATAAAGAGAACTTTGCAGCACCAATCTCCATAGGTAATAACGTATGGATTGGCGCGGGAGTTATTGTGTTAGCTGGCGTTACCATTGGCGAAAACGCTGTTGTGGGCGCGGGTTCAGTGGTAACTAAGAGCATTGCATCAAATACCGTGGTAGCCGGCAATCCAGCACGTGAAATAAGAAAGTGCTAAGGATCATCGTTAAGCCTTAGACTCACATTTACCCTTATACCTCGAACCCATATTTTCACTTTATTCCATACGTAAAAAAGCCCGACTATTTCTAGTCGGGCTTTCTCTTATTTGGAGTCGGTGCGCTACGCAGTAGAGTGTCGTGGTGCTCACAGCGGTAGAGAGCCACATAGCAAATGTATAGAGTCGTTTCACCTGCGTTTTTACTTTCCTGCAGACGTAAAAAAACCCGCTACATCACTGTAACGGGTTTCTCTTATTTGGAGCCTGGTAATGTCGTAAGGATCCCAATCACAGACTACAC
>NZ_PNCN01000072.1:0-27319 GCF_005886135.1 Pseudoalteromonas sp. S4741
ATTCGAGATCGAAGAATGAATGCAAAACAGGCGGAGACCGGAGGGTTCTGCCTAGGGGCAATTAACTCTTTGTTGCCTACATGGATGTAGGTAAGGGGCGTGAGCAGGACGCGGAAGCTTTGCTCGGTTTTGACTTATTCTTACATGGATGTAAGTCAGTAGAATAACGCAGGAGCAGTTATCGAGCCCACTAGGTTACAAATCTCGCGCCGCGATTAAATTGTCCCTAGTTTGAACAAATATCAATCCGCAAAGGTTAACAGACCCTGATTATGTTAAATTGAGCTTCGTTTTTATTTATTTAATGACAGTGGGTATTATTTAAATTAATCCCCCGCTGCTTTTGCACAGCAGAACATGTTGAACCACTAGCCCAATACGCTTTGAATTGGTAAAATATCAAAAACAGAACGTATTCAATAGAGGCACAAGATGGGCAGAGCATTTGAAGTCCGCAAAAATTCGATGGCAAAAACAGCCAATGCGAAAACTAAAGTAAATTCAAAGTACGGTAAAGAAATTTACGTTGCAGCCAAAAGTGGTGAACCTGATCCCGATGTAAATCAAACATTGCGCCGCTTAATTGAAAAAGCCAAAAAAGACCAAGTTCCTGCGCACGTAATCGAAAAAGCAATTGAAAAAGCAGCCGGTGGGGCAGGGGAAGATTACTCTTCAGCCCGTTACGAGGGTTACGGCCCGGGTAATTGTATGGTGATTGTTGACTGTTTAACCGATAACCCAAACCGCACAATTAAAGATGTACGTTTACCGTTTACTAAAACAGATTCAAAAATAGGTACACCTGGGTGTGTTGCACATATGTTTGATCACCTTGCTGTTTTAGGATTTGCAGGCGACGACGATGAAGTCGTGTTAGAAGCCCTGATGATGGCTGACGTTGATGTGACTGATGTAGAAGCCGAAGATGGCAAGGTATCGGTGTTTGCACCGCATACTGAGTACTTTAAAGCTAAAAAGGCATTAGAAGAAGCATTTGAAGGCATTAACTTTGAAGTTGATGAAATTACCTTCGTTCCACAAGTACATGTTGAAATCACTGATGAAGAAGTCATTGCCAACTTTGATAAATTTATCAATATGCTTGAAGATTGCGATGACGTACAAAATGTTTATCACAACGCGACTATTAAAAATTAATTCGTAGCTAGTGAATAGTGATTATTCACTAGCGTTATAAAAAAATCAGCTTATTGATTTTTTAGATTAAGTTTTAAGTTAGTGCTGTGCTTTATATTTCAAGCGGTAGCTGTGTAGTAGTGGCTCTGTGTAACCGCTCGGTTGACTAACCCCTTCAAATACCAGTGCTAAAGCAGCTTGATACGCAATACTTTTAGCTAATGTCTGCTCATTAGTTGCCATGGGAATGTAAAGGCTGTCATGTTCATTTTGGCCATCAACAACCTTAGCCATTTTTGCCATCACTTTTTGTACTTGCTCTTTGCTACATACACCATGATGTAGCCAGTTGGCGATATGTTGGCTTGAAATACGTAAGGTGGCTCTGTCTTCCATTAAACCAATATGATTAATGTCAGGCACTTTAGAGCAGCCTATTCCTTGGTCAATCCAACGTACTACGTACCCTAAAATACCTTGCGCGTTGTTTTCAAGCTCGCTTTGAATATCTTCTTTTGATAGCGTTTCAGGGTTTGGCATGAGCGGCGGTGTAAGTAAGCTCTCTAGGCTTGCTATTTGACGCGTGGCAATGCTTTGCTGCAGGCTAAATACATCAACATCATGATAATGCATTGCGTGTAATGTGGCGGCAGTAGGGGAGGGCACCCAAGCGGTATTTGCGCCAGATTGAGGGTGCGCTATTTTTTGCTCCATCATCATTGCCATTTTATCTGGCATTGCCCACATACCTTTACCAATTTGCGCTTTATGGCTTAAGCCACAGGCTAGGCCAATATCAACGTTGCGATCTTCGTAAGCGCTGATCCAAGGCTGTGCTTTAATAGCCGCTTTCGGCAGCACAACACCCGCTTGCATTGAGGTATGAATTTCATCGCCAGTGCGGTCTAAAAAGCCAGTGTTAATAAACACAACACGCTCTTTTGCTGCATGAATACAGGCTTTTAAGTTGGCTGATGTACGACGTTCTTCATCCATAATACCCATTTTAAGGGTGTTTTTAGGCAAGCTCAGTGCCTCTTCAACCATACCAAATAAAGTATTAGCAAAGGCGACTTCATCAGGGCCATGCATTTTCGGTTTTACAATATTAATACTTTGCGCGGTTGAATTTTTAATCGTGTTTTTAGTGTTTAAATCGTGCAAAGCAGCTGTTGCGGTGAACATGGCATCCATAATGCCTTCAAACACATCATTGCCGCTTACATCCGTAATGGCTGGATTTGTCATTAAATGCCCCACGTTACGCACAAACATCATACTGCGCCCTTTGAGGGTCAGTTTTTGGCCATCAAGTCCTGTATATTGTCGGTCAGCTTGTAACGTGCGGTCGACCATTTTGTCGCCTTTTCTAAACGTTTCAACCAAGTTGCCTTGCATTAAACCAAGCCAGTTTTTGTAAACGTGTACTTTATCTTCTGCATCTACCGCGGCAACCGAGTCTTCACAATCCATAATGGTTGTTAGTGCGGCTTCTAGCACCACATCTTTTAGCCCTGCTTTATCTGCTTGACCAATAGGATGGTGATGGTCTATTTGCAGCTCAATATGCAATCCATTGTTTTTAAGTAAAATAACACTCGGGTTTTGTGCTTCACCTTGATAGCCAATCAGTTGCTCAGGGCTTTTAAGTATGGTGTGCGAACTGTCGCGCAGGGTAATAGCAAGGGCGCCGTCAACAATAGAATAGTTAGTACTTTCAATATGCGAGCCATTTTCAAGCGGTAATGCTTTGTCTAAGAACTGCCTTGCGTAAGCCATTACTTTAAAGCCACGAACAGGGTTATATTGGCTGCCTTTTTCGGCGCCGTCGTCTTCGCTTAAAACATCGGTTCCATATAAAGCATCGTATAACGACCCCCAACGTGCATTAGCAGCATTAAGCGCAAAGCGTGCATTACTAACCGGCACCACTAGCTGTGGCCCTGCAGTCAACGCTATTTCTGGCTCTACATTTTGAGTTTCAATACTAAAGTTTTCAGGCTCATCAACTAGGTAGCCAATATCTTTTAAAAACGCTTGATACTGAGCTTGGTCAGCATGTTTATTTGCAAGGTGGTAGTCATCAATTTGCTTTTGTAGCTGTTCACGCTTAGCCAGTAGTGATTTGTTCAATGGTGTAAGTGTTTGCACTATGTGGGCAAAGCTTTTCCAAAACTGGTGTTCATCAAGATGGGTACCAGGTAATAATTGTTTTTTAACAAATTCAGCAAGTTGCTTATCAACGCTGAGTCCTGAATGGGTGAGAGTGTGGCTCATAATTAATATCCTTAAACGGTCCGACAGTGTGCAATTTTTTATATGCGTACACCTACCATATCGCAAAAAAGTGGCTTTGAATGCTTTTTAGTCATTCACTATATGTATAGCCGCAATAAAAACTATAAATTTACTAAATCTAAAAAATAAGCCTAATGTTTAATTAAGCGCTACAGAGCTAACGTGATGTAGTCACTCTCTCAACAATAAATATTAATACCCGTTCGAAGGACTTTATTATGACAACATATCAAGGCGAAACAGATACACTAGCAACATTATGCCAATCACAAGGCAGTGCATGGAAAACAATTAATCCTGAATACGCAACACGTATGCGTTTACAAAATCGTTTTCGCTCTGGTGTTGATATTGCACAATTTACAGCAGACATCATGCGTGAAGACATGGCTGCATACGATAAAGACACAAGCCAGTACACACAGTCTTTAGGTTGTTGGCATGGTTTTACTGCGCAACAAATGATGATGGCAATCAAGCGTCATCAAAAAACAACTAAACGCAGTTACGTATACCTAAGTGGTTGGATGGTTGCAGCGCTTCGCTCTGAGTTTGGTCCACTTCCAGATCAAAGTATGCACGAGAAAACATCAGTACCTGCACTTATCGAAGAAATCTACACCTTCTTAAAGCAAGCGGATGCACGTGAACTTGACCATTTATTTAACGAGCTAGACGATGCAAAAGCAAACGGCGGCGACGTTCAAGCAGTACTTAACAAAATTGATAACTTTGAAACGCACGTTGTGCCAATCATTGCTGATATTGACGCCGGTTTTGGTAACGAAGAAGCGACTTACCTACTTGCTAAAAAGATGATTGAAGCGGGTGCATGTGCTATTCAAATCGAAAACCAAGTATCAGACGCTAAGCAATGTGGTCACCAAGCAGGTAAAGTTACCGTTCCTCATGAAGACTTTTTAGCTAAAATTAATGCAGTACGTTACGCGTTTCTAGAGCTAGGTATTGATAACGGTATTATCGTTGCGCGTACCGATTCTCTAGGTGCAAGCCTAACGCAAAAAGTACCGGTTTCACAAAAACCAGGTGACTTAGCAAGCCAATACAATGCATTTTTAGAAACAACACCGGTAAACAGTGTTGATGATTTAAATGAAGGCGAAACGGCAATGAAGCTTAATGGCCAACTTTGTAAGCCTACACGCCTAGATAACGGTTTATACCAGTTCCGCGAAGGCACTGAGAAAGACCGCGTAGTACTAGATTGTGTTACTAGCTTACAGTCAGGCGCTGATTTACTGTGGATTGAAACAGAAAAACCACACGTAAAACAAATTGCAGAGCTGGTAAATCGCGTTAAAGAACAAGTTCCAGATGCTAAATTAGTATACAACAACTCACCGTCGTTCAACTGGACGCTTAAGTTCCGTGAGCAAGTATACCAAGAGTGGCAAGAAGAAGGTCGTGACCTGAGCGCTTACCCAAGTCTTGATGATAACAAAGCGCTTATGGCTCCAGAAATGGATTCAACAGAGCTTGCTGCAGCTGCAGACTTACTGGTACAAAACTTCCAACGCGATGGTGCACGTGAAGCGGGTATTTTCCACCACCTAATCACGTTACCAACGTACCACACAGCAGCATTAAGCACAGATATTCTATCTGAAGGTTACTTTGGTGACTTAGGTATGCTGGCTTATGTACGTGATGTACAGCGTCAAGAAATCCGTCGTGAGCAAGCGTCTGTTAAACACCAAGACCTTGCAGGCTCAAACATTGGTGATACACACAAAGAGTACTTCTCTGGCGAGAATGCACTTAAAGCCGGTGGTGAAGCTAACACCATGAACCAATTTTAATTCAACTAGATAGTGTTACTTAAGGGCCGCAAGGCCCTTTTTTTATGCCTGCATAAAGGCAAAATTTAATAGATCAGTATTTTACTAGCTAGTTATTCAGGGATGCAATGCAGGTTAAGAGTGTAAATAAATTTAAAGGATGTTTATGCTTGGCTGGAGGGCTTGATAGTCTGGTTACGCTTTAACATGTATAAGCACAATAAATTAACTGTTTTTGCCGTATATAGATCAGAGTTTAACTAACATTGTGAAAGCAGATCACGATTTAACTAGCTAGTTAAAATACAGATCAGGTTTTAACTAACCATGATAAAAACAGCCATTCTCTTCATCATTAAGGGTAGATTTGCCTTTCTAATCCTCAATTTGAGCATCTAAACGCTTAATTTAAAGATTTTTAACTAGGGTTTAGAAAGTAATAAACCGATTTTTTACTAACTGTCGCTACTTATAAAACATTTTTTTACTAACTGAGGGCTTATAAACAGTGACTCAAACCGAATTTTTACTAACTCAAAGAGGTTGAGTTAGTATAAACCGAATTTTTACCAACTCAGTTTGAAGCTAAGTCCGATATTTAGCTAAAGTATGTAAGGGATTACTCACATTATTGCTGTAAAGGGGGTTTACACTTGTGAGCTTCGAGCAACGAGCTTATATAGCTCGTCACTCATAACTCTGCGTTTTATTTCGAATGCTTATCAAACCACCATTGAATATATGCCACTTTGGTCATTAAGTTAGATGGACGGGCAGTAATACCATGTGAGGCGTTTGGAATACGCACCATCGCGGTATCAACCCCCTGCAATTTTAAGGCTTGATAAAACTGCTCTGTTTCTGAAATAGGCGTACGGTAGTCTGCCTCACCCGTGAGTAACATGGTTGGGGTTTTAACATTGCCAACATAACTGATGGGTGAGCGTTTCATGTAATGCTCAATATGATCCCAAGGTTTGCCCGGAAACCAATAATCGGCAAAGAAAGGATAGAAGTCGGCAGTGAGTACAAAGCTGATCCAATTAATTACTGGTTTGGCAACCACAGCTGCAGCAAAACGATCTGTATGACCTACAATCCATGCGGTTAATACACCGCCGCCAGAGCCACCGGTTACAAATAGTTTAGATTCATCAATAAACCCTTTGGCAACGAGTGCATCAACACCCGTCATTAAATCATCGTAGTCATTGCTTGGGTAATTATGATGAATGGTTTGCGCAAACTCTTTACCGTATGAATCACTACCACGTGGGTTCATGTATAAAACCACGTTCCCTTTAGCGGCAAATAGTTGTACTTCGGCACTAAAGTGCGGGCCATAATTAGCGACAGGGCCACCATGAATTTCAAGCACTAGTGGGTATTTTTTTGATTTATCAAAACCCGGTGGGTAAGCAACCCAGCCTTGTATTGGCAGCTCATCGTGGCTTGATTTAAGCCATAATTCTTCAACCTCAGCGAGTTGCTTGGTTGCGAGTGCATCAGAATTTAAATCGGTTAAGCGCTGTGCTTTACCGCGCTTTATTGTGGCTACATCAGCAGGGCGCTGGGTATCGGCCAATGTAAATGCAACATGACCATTTTCACTAATATCGAAATCGCCACCGGAATAAGGGCGACCAAACGCAACACTTCCTATTTGTTCGGTAATCACTTTGCGTTTGCCACTTCGAGGTTGATAAGCCAGCGCAGTTTGCCCTTCATCGGCATAGCTAAAATAAAGCCCTTTTGAGTTCGCGCTCCACTTAATTTGGCCAACACTTCTATCAAAATCGGTGGTTAGGCTTTGAGTATTCCCTGTTTTTAAATCGCAAATATAGAGTTGGGTGTTTTCGTAATTAGTACGCTTGTCGTCATACCCTGTATAGGCAAGGTATTTGCCATCGGGTGACACTTTAGGTTGTTGATCAGGCCCATTACGCTCAGTTAGAGGGAAAATGGCTAGCGAGTCTAAATCGAGTTGATAGAGCTCAGTGTTAGTGGGCTTCAATTCATTATTTTCATTGCGATTAGCAGAAAAATACAAAGTTTTACCGTCTTTACTAAAGCTGACTTCCCCACCATTATTAAAATTATCGTTGGTGAGTTGTTGAGCATTACCGCCATTGGCATCAAGTGTAAATAATTGACTAAACCCTTTTTCAGTATAACCCCCTCCATCGGCACGATAATAAACATCGTCAATATATTTAGCAGGCTCTGCCCACGTGGCACCTTTTGGTTTTCTAGGTAAGCTGACAGGCGCAGACGTCGCCATTGGAACAAACATACTAAATACCAGCTGGTTTGAATCAGGAGTCCAAGTTAGTGAGCTTGGGTTGCTAGTTAAATTACTAACCTTAGCGATAGCCCCTGTTTTTAACCATTTAATATATATTTGGTTGCTACCATCTCGGTTTGATATGAAAGCAAGTCGCTGTCCGTCAGGAGAGACTTCTGGCGAGTTATCCATATATACACCAGAAGTTAATGGTTGTAGTTGCCCTGTGCTGTAATCAACAGACCAAATATTGCCTACTTTACGGTCGGTTTTAATATCCATGCGGTTGCGGACAAAATACACGGTTTTACCGTCTTCTGTTATGTCTATTTGGTTGGCATATTCAAGATTGAAGATATCTTGAAGTTGTAATGTATCGGTATTGGCAACAGCTAATTGACTGCTGCCCAGTATAAGACTCATAGCTAAAAGCGTTTTCATTATTTATCCCTGTTTTAAATCACTGCTCTATTTATAGGGTAGGAGAGGGATAATTAACAGTCAGATGCGACGAAGCCAGTATTTAAAACTACCAATAAATGAAAGTGAGAAAAGAAAGTAAAAGCTGTAAAGGGGGTTTACAGCTTAGAGGAAGTTATACGCTTGCGCTGCAAAGTGTCTTTATGTCTTCAATAAGCGCAACACCTTGGGCGTTATCACCGTGCACACAAATACTATCGGCGTTAAGTTTTAACGATTTTCCTGACTGGGTAGTCACACTGTTACTAGTTAAAAGCTGTTTAACTTGTGCCAATAATGCTGCTTTATCATGCACACTGCCTGCTATATTTCTTGCTACGAGGTGCCCTTGATCAGTATATAGCCTGTCTGCGAACGCTTCTAAAACAAGCGTTAGTCCAAGATGACGTGCCATTGTATGGTGGTGTTTAGCATCGGCCGTAGCCAGTATCATTAATTTTAGGTCAGCAGGGTAACTGGCAACCGCGCCCATCACAGCACTAAGTAGTGGCTGGTGTTTCATCATGTCGTTGTAAAGCGCACCGTGGGGTTTAACATAGCTAAGGGTTAATCCTTGTGCCTTTGCCATGCCATCAAGAGCAGCTATTTGGTAGTGTAAACACTGAGTGAGCTCGGCCACACTCAGGTTCATTGAGCGTCTGCCAAATCCTTGTTTATCGGGGTAGCTTGGGTGAGCGCCAATAATAACATTATGCTGTTTAGCGAGCTTAAGAGTATTGGCCATAACACTAGGATCGCCCGCATGAAAACCACAGGCAATGTTTGCCATATCAATATGCGGCATTACTTGATCATCAAGCCCCATTTTCCACGCGCCAAAGCTTTCACCTAAATCACAATTGAGTTTCATATTAGTGGCTCTTTGATTGTTTAATAGTTACCGGTAAGCTGCCTTTAGCAGGGGCTTGACCGAGTAATACTTTAGCAAGTGCTGTAAATGCAGGCCCAGATACTTGCTCGTTTTTGTCTACGTCAATATTATAAGCATATGAAGCTAATACTGCATCGGCAGAGTCGCCAAACTGCGCAATATCATAAGGAGCTCGCAAACTAATAAACACGGTGGGTATTTGTTGCTTGTTAGCCATTTTAAGTAATGTTTCAAGTGCTTTAGGTTGCTCTGCGTTATTGAGGGCAAAGTCTGGGTTATCGGCTAAATCATCCATCCCGCCAATTTCCACTGCGCTTTGATTAGGCGTGGCATTCCCGGCAATAATAATATCAGCTTGGTTTATATTACGCTGAGCATCAACAGGGTCAAAACCTTGTAAACTGCTACAGCTATAAACTAATGCGTGTGAGCTCAGTGCTATTATGGCTTGTTGTATGGCCATACATTTACGCGTATCGGGCATAATAATATGAATGTGTTGGCCAGCATTAAGCTTAAGTGGCAAGGTGTTGTTGTTATTTTTTATCTGGGTGATCGCCGCTAAGGCCAGTGACGCTTCTAATTCGCGATGTGCTTTTTTACCAATAATGTGTTTGGCATTGGCTAATGCTTTGATGGGAACAGGCGAAGCGTTTAATTTAAATTTACTTTTAAGTGAGATAATACGCTGTGCTGAATGCGCAATTTCCTGTGCGTTTAGTTGCTCTGATTTAACCGCACTGACTAATGACTCAATGAGAGTATCGAGCTTTTTAATGTCATCTGGCGTTCTAATCTCTATTGGCATCAGCGCAATATCAACCCCAGCGGCAAAGGTGTTTATAATTGCTTGAGTTGGACTAAAAAAGTGACTAATACCTGCCATATCAAGTGCATCGGTTACCACCACACCTTGATAGTTAAGTTCTTTACGTAGAATATCGGTCATGATTTTACGCGACATTGTCGCGGGCTTGATCATTTGTTTGCCATCAACATTAGTCAAGGTACTGCTATCGAGCTCTGGATACTGAATATGCGCGGTCATTATCATGCCCGGACTATGCTGCTCAATAATGTGTTTAAAGGGCGCTAAATCTTGTGCGTAAATCACCTCTTTTGAATGCATCACTTTAGGCAAGCCGGTATGACTATCTACATTGGTGTCGCCATGCCCAGGAAAATGCTTTAGTGCGCTAATAATGCCATTTTTTTCAAATTCACTAACTTGTGCGGCACCTAATACTGCTACATCATTTGGGTTTTCACTAAAAGAGCGGACATTAATTACCGGATTGTCTGGGTTCATGTTTACATCAACGGTTGGCGCGTAATTTACATTAATCCCCAATGCTGAAAGCTCCGTGGCGAGAACATTCGCGGTTTGAGTTGCGAAATAAGTGCCATGCTCAGGGTAGGTGGCGCCAATTGACATATTACCAGTAAATGAAGTGGCCACATCACGTGGCAGTCGTGCTACGCGTCCACCTTCTTGGTCAATTGAAATAAAAAGCGGTAAGCCTGATTTAGAGTGAGACGCAGCTTGTTGCAGTTGCTGATTAAGGCTAATTATTTGTTCAATACTTTGGGTGTTTTCAGAAAATAAAATAACCCCGCCAATATCATAACGGCTAATCGCTTTGGCTAGTGTATCTGGTAACTCGGTTAATGCTGTTCTGCAGCGCTCACTGCTGCCTTGGTGACAAAAGTAGCGTAAATCGAGCATAAGTTTTTGCCCAAGTTGCTGTTCAAGCGACAGCGCAGAATCGGCAAAAGAAGATTTTATTGGCATGAAACATCCGATTAAAAAAAGAGAAGACGACAACAGGTACTTATTTAGCAACACACACCTCAAGGCTAAATAAAAATAAAGTGCATGCAGCTTAACTATTATTGAGCTTAACTGCAAAACCCGACATATATAATAAATGTCATTTTATTATTCCAAAAATAACAAAAATTAGGCTACTTAGTTTAATTTCTGTATTATATTTAGGATATATGTAGTACATAGCAGTCGTTTTTATTTGCTTAGGATGATAATAAGTTGCGTTTTCGATCACCATTTACTTTTAAACTTAGGCAATTAATTCTGTTGTTAGCTATCACTGCTACAGCCGCTATTTTGTTCAGTGGTTTATACATTAGTTACCAAGTACAAAAAGAACGGGTAATAGAAGATACTCTCAAAAGTAACCATGTATTTGCTAGTAAGCTTGCCTCGGCGACCGATCACTTTTTAGCCGCCGCGATGCAGCAACTTGAGTTTTCAGCCAAAATTATTGCTAAAGACATTACCAATACTGAGTTACTCCAAGCTGAAACCAACCGCCTTTTAAACCAAACACATAGCTTTAATTCGGTAGCAATTAACATGCAAGGTGTCGTTAAAGCGGCCTCACCTGTTTCATTAAATATTATTAATAAAACCGTTAATTCACCTCATTCTAAACAAGCCTTTAAACTACAGCGTCCATTGGTTAGTCGTCCTTATGTATCGCTTGCGAATAACTTAATTGTTGTACTTTCTTATCCTTTATTTGACGAAATGGGTAACTACTACGGCTATATTGGCGGTAGCTTTTATTTAGAACAACAGAGCATTTTAAACGCCTTATTAAAACAGCATAGTTACGATGGCGGGGCATACTTTTATGTGGTGGCTGATAATAAAACCTTACTTTATCATCCTGAGACTGAGCGGATTGGCGAACAAGTCATTAATAACCCAGTAATTGAGCGTGTTTTGCAAAGCGAAGATGGATACACCCGGGTTTTAAATAGCCAAGGCGTGTCTATGCTTGCTGGATATTCGCCCGTTAAACTTGCTAATTGGGGCGTAGTTGCCCAGCGTAGTGAGGTGGCAACACTTGCCACGTTAGATACTTTTCAAGGGCTGGTGCTTAAGCGAATGCTACCAATTGTATTAATTACTTTTGTATTGATTGGTGTGTTAGCGCATTTTATTGCTAAGCCCCTTAGGTTACTAGCTGACAGTGCAAATTTATCGACTGATCAACAAAACGTGGCGAATCTTAAAAGTATTAAATCTTGGTATTTTGAAAGTCAGCAACTTAAAGCAGCCATGTTAGAAGGAGTTAATATACTGCAGTCGAAAATGGGGCAATTACGCCAAGATGCACTCACCGATCCGCTAACTGGTGCGCATAATCGGCGAGGTTTGTATTTATTGTTAGATAAATTAATTCAAGAACAGATCCCCTTTGCGGTTCTAGAAATAGATATCGACTTTTTTAAACGGGTTAATGACACCTTTGGCCATGATGTGGGCGATGAGGTACTAAAAACTTTAACGTGTGTGATCAAGCAGGTATCTCGCAAAGATGATATTGTCGCGAGAACTGGTGGGGAGGAATTCTTACTTATATTACCGAACGAAAATAGCGATAGTGCGTTTGTTATTGCTGAGCGGTTACGTAATGAAGTGGCGAATACACCGATGGCCAAAGTTGGTTGTATAAATGTCTCCATCGGCATTGCTACATGGCCGCAGCACAGTGATGATATTGATCAAGTATACAAATGTGCTGACAAAGCGCTCTATCATGCAAAAGAAACGGGCCGAAATAAAACCGTTATTGCCAGTCTAAATTAAATTTTTAAAAAATTAACTTACCTTAAGTTTTATTTAAGTTTCGCCTATTAAATTCTACCTATAGATTTGATACAGGCGATGCTTTTATGCAATTAGCTCAACAACAGTCATCATCAACACTTTTTCAGTCGTTCACACAGTGTGTGAGCGCCAGAGAATGTGATGAACACCGTCAGCGCCTTGAAGATACAGTAAAACAAGGCTTTTTAGCTGCGTACAATGCCAGCCTAACTTCATTTATGCCATTACTCTGTCAGTATAAAACTCAGCAAGGGCATTGTACATTAGGGCTTAGAAACGCCACTTCTCCTTTATTTATTGAACAATATTTAGCAGCGCCCATTGAGCAGTTTTTACCAATGGGCACACAGCGCAGTAAAGTGTTTGAGTTAGGTAATCTTTATTCAACACACAGAAAAGCCACGTTATCGCATTTTATTATTGTTAATGAAGCTTTAAGAGCTATTGGTGCTACTAATTTGGTTTTTTGTGCCACTAAACATGTACGTGCCTTATTGCGTTTATTAGGGGTGACGTGTAATGAAATCGCATTGGCTAACAGCAGTGTTGTTGAGCAACCAAAAAGCTGGGGAAGCTACTACGCGAACCAGCCTACAGTATGCATTGTTAATTTAGAGCAAGCACATCTACAAGTACTTAATACGCCAATGCTACTTGATATTAAACAACAAAATACACATGGCATTACGGCATTAATCAACGCGCTGGAGACGGTATGAGTATGTTAAATAGCTTAAATGACTTAGCGACTCAGCCGGCGGTTGTCGCGCATTTTGCGAATCAAACACAACAGTTCACAGGTGCTGAGCTGCTTCAAGAAATAAATAAAGTAGCGGAAATTTTTGCAAATTCAGATGCTGATGCAATTGCATTTCAACTTGATAACACACCTGCTTGGTTGGTACTTGATGCTGCGACCAGCGTTGCTAATAAAGTGGCTATACCGATTGCCCATTTCTTTAGTCAACAACAAACGCAATATGTGTTGGAACAGTGTGGTGCACAGCTGTTTATAAGTGATATGCCAAGGCTTTCTTTGGGTGTGCATACATTGTCTATTACTTTGTTTGATCATTACACCTTATATATTTATCAGCTCAACGTTAAAGAACCGATTCGTTACTTTGAGGGCACGCAAAAAATCACCTTCACGTCAGGCTCTACAGGCGAGCCTAAAGGGGTGTGTTTATCAACTCAAAGCCAAATGCAAGTTGCACAATCGTTATGTGAGCAAATAGGTATAAGTAAACCAACTCACTTATGTTTACTGCCATTACCTGTATTACTGGAAAATATTGCAGGTATTTATGCACCATTATTAAGTGGCGGTTGTGTACATTTAATGCCGTTAAACGAATTGGGTTTTGTTGGTTCAGGGTTAAAAAATCCTGAAAAACTAATTAGTGCAATTGACAGTGTAAAACCTAACACCCTTATTTTAGTGCCTGAGTTATTAACGTGTTTAATTGCGTTTGCAAAACAAGGTTGGCAGCCGCCAAAGTCATTACAGTTTATTGCAGTTGGCGGAGCGCTCGTGAGTGATGCTTTAATTGCTACCGCCAGAGAGCTTAATTTACCTGTTTATCAGGGGTATGGATTATCAGAGGCGGCATCTGTCGTAAGTTTAAATACGCCCAAAAATGATGATTTAAAGAGTGCCGGTACTGTACTACCGCACATACAAACCAAAATCGAAAAAGGCCAGTTGTACATAAAGGGTGAGCTATTTTTAGGGTATTTAAATCAAGCGCCGCATAACCCAAATAACTGGTATGCAACAGACGATTTAGTGACCCAGCATGGTAATAAGCTCTTCATAAAAGGGCGACTTAAAAATCTGATTATTACCAGCATGGGCCGTAATGTCAGTGCTGAATGGCCTGAGTCATTAATATTGAGTCAAAGCGCGATTATACAAGCCGTTGTTTTTGGTGAGGGCAGACCTTTTTTAACCGCGATTATTTATGCAATCCCTGAGTTGAGTGATCAACAACTCAGAGAGCATATGAAATTTATAAATCAACAGTTACCCGATTATGCACAAGTTAAAAAGTGGCATCGGTTAGCTCAGCCTTTAAGTGTTCAGCAAGGGTTACTAACGACCAATAATCGTCCTAAGCGCCAGGCTATTAGCCAGCAATTTAACCTTATTTTTGAACAATTTTACCGACTTGGATAAGTGTTCCATGACTGATTTTTTTAATACATTAAAAGCACAAACTCAAAACGAGCGTGAGTACTTATTAGCTGCGCCAATTATACAGCGCGTTTTTAAAGGCCAAGCATCACTTGAAGAGTATGCGTCATTTTTAGCGCAAGCCTACCATCATGTAAAACACACTGTGCCATTAATGATGTCGTTAGGTGCCCGTTTGACCGACGAACAAGAATGGTTACGTGAAGCCGTAGCCGAATACATTGAAGAGGAAATTGGCCACCAAGAATGGGTGCTTAACGATATTGCCGCGTGTGGTTTTGATAAAGAAAGCGTGCGCCATAGTAAGCCACAATTTGCTACCGAAATGATGGTCTCGTATGCCTATGACAGTATCGCTCGTAAAAATCCATTAAGCTTTTTTGGCATGGTTCATGTACTCGAAGGGACTTCAATTGCACTGGCTGATGGCGCAGCTTCAAATATTGCTGATGCAGTTGGTTTACCTAAAAAAGCATTTAGCTATTTAACCTCTCATGGTGCGCTTGATATAGAGCACGTAAAGTTTTTTGAAAACTTGATGAACAAAATTACTAATGAGGCCGATCAGCAAGCTATTTTACATGGCGCAAAATGTTTTTATCGTTTGTACGGTGATATTTTCCGCGCTTTAGATGACGAGCCGTTCTTTAAAGCATCAGCGCAAGAGCAACACGCATGAATACCGGCTTATGTGTTTTAACAGGAGCCACAGGGGGAATTGGCCAAGCGATTGCCAAAACACTGCACGCACAAGGTTGGCAATTACTATTAGTAGGGCGTAATGGCGATGCGCTAAATGCGCTAAGTAGCCAGTGCCCAGGTAGTATGACTTTTGTGGGAGATTTAACCGTTGCAGAAAACATGCTGGCATTGGCAATTAAAGCCAAAAAATTGGGCGGTGCTAAATTACTTATAAACAATGCAGGCATTAATGTTATGCAAAGCTTAAGTAGTTGTAGTAGTGAACAAATTGATAATCTACTGAGCACTAATTTAGCCGTCCCGATGAAACTATGCCAACTGTTTTTAGAGCAGCTGCAAGCGAATAGAGGCACCATAGTTAATGTTGGGTCGTCTTTTGGCAGCATAGGTTACCCATATCAAACACTTTATTGTGCCAGTAAATTTGGTTTGCGTGGTTTTAGCGAAGCGTTATCACGAGAGCTTTCAGACACTGGCGTTAGAGTTACTTATTTGGCACCTAGAGCAACTGATACCGACATTAATGATGCTCAAACGCGGGCAATGAACAAAGCGCTTGGTAATCAAATGGATTCACCGCAGTTGGTGGCTGATGAGTTAGTTGCGTTATTAAACTCAAATAAAACCAGACGATTTATTGGTTTTCCTGAGAAACTTTTTGCACGTATCAATGGCGTTTTCCCACGTATTGTAGATAACGCAATTGCTAAACAACTCCCTAAAATAAAAAGCTTTTTAGGTTAATAGAGGATTTATTATGAAAAAATTTACTTTAGCAGCTTATTTAAGCATTGTTAGTGTATTTTCATCGCCGGTATTTGCAGATGAACAAAGCGACTTACTCGCTATTCAACAGCAGTGGGCGGTCGCTAATTATGAGCTTAAAGATGACGCACAAATCAAAGCCTTTACTCAACTGAGTGAGCAAAGTGCTCAATTTATTGAAAACTATCCTAATTCAGCAAATAGCTATACATGGAACGGCATTGTGCTGGCAAGTTTTGCGGGTGCAAAAGGCGGCTTAGGGGCGTTGGGTTATGCCAAAGATGCAAAGGCATCATTAGAGCAAGCCCTTAAAATAGACGACAGTGCTTTAGGTGGCTCAGCGTATGCTAGCCTTGCAACCTTATACAGTAAAGTACCAGGGTGGCCAATTGGCTTTGGTGATGATGACACCGCTGATAAGTTTTTTAAGCAAGCACTCGCTTTTAATCAAAAGGGCATTGATACTAATTATTTGTATGGTGAGTTTTTATACGACGAACGTGAATATAAGCAAGCCAAAGCCCATTTGTTAGTTGCACAAGCGGCCGGTATTCGTGATACTCGCGCTAAAGCGGACAAATATCGTCAGCAAGCAATTAGCCAATTATTAGCTAAAGTTGATAAAAAACTAAAGAGATAACAAAAAAAACAATGCATTTATTATTAGTTGAAGATGATCATCTTGTGGCGCAAGGGCTTTGCCGCTCATTGCGCCAAGAAGGCTACAGTGTAGAACACAGCGCAACGGTTAAGCATGCGTTGCAATGTTTAGGCAGTGGCGAAATAGAGTTGGTTATACTTGACCTAGGCTTACCTGATGGTGATGGTTCGCAAATTTTAAAGCACATAAAAGCACAAAAAAAAGTCATTCCGGTGGTGATACTAACCGCTCGCAGTAGCATAGATGACAAAGTGCAAGGGCTTGATATGGGGGCTGATGATTATTTAGCTAAGCCATTTGAACCAGCCGAATTATTTGCTCGTTTGCGCGTAGCGAGCCGACGTGTAAATCAAGCTCAGTCGAGCTTATTACAATGTGGTGATGTTACTATGGATACGTCAGCGCACAGTGTCACACTTAACGATGAGCTACTTTCTCTACCGCGAAAAGAGTATATGCTGCTAAAAGCGTTACTGGAAAACCAAGGTCGCGTACAATCTAAGCAGCAGTTAGAAAATAAACTCTATCAATGGGGTGAAGAGGTTGGCTCTAACACCATTGAGGTGCATATTCATCACCTACGAAAAAAATTCCCCAGCGATTTTATTAAAACTCTCCGTGGTATTGGCTATGTTGTGGGAAAGAGATAGCTCACGTGATTAAAACGCCCCTAGATTGCACAAACTTGAATTTACAAAGGTAACCATGCGCTATGTCAATTCGTAAGCGTTTAACACTTATCTTACTGTCAATGATGGTGTTAACTTGCTTTTTAGCTTTAGTCAAAGGCTATCAAAAAAGTATGAGCCATGGTGAACAATTACTCGATAGTGAGCTAAAAGTGGTGGCTGGAGTCTTGATGCAACAGCCTCTATCTATAAACGCTATGGCGCCAAAAATGCAAGAAAGCGCCCAGTTACTGTATCAAATTTGGCAAAGTGGTGAGCTACTTAGCGGTTCTGACGAATTAAATCTTGATTTGAGCCAGTATCAAGCGGGTTTTCAAACGCTTAATATTGCAGGGCAGCGAATGCGGGTATTCGTTTTTGCTACTTCTTTACGCACCGTTATTGTTGCCGAGCCGATTACTAAGCGGTTTGAGCTTGCCGAGGCGGTGATTTTATCAGCCATGTTACCCATGTTATGGGCGGTTCCTTTGCTTGCGCTATTTATTAGCTTTTTTGTTAAATATGCACTGGCACCGTTAACCCGTTTATCAAAACAGTTAGCTCTGCGCCAAGCAAATGATTTCACAGCGATCAATTGGCAGGTGACGGATGAAGAAATAAAACCAGTGATCAGCCGCTTAAACGACTTATTTAAACGCGTAGAAACGGCCTATTTACGAGAACGTTTTTTTGCCTCAGATGCCGCCCATGAATTACGTACTCCCCTGAGCAGTTTAAAAATCAATGTGCATAATTTGGCCGCCCAACAAGGCGATAACCAAGAATTACAAGCCATGACTCAAGGTATTAATCGACTCACCAATATTGTGGAGCAAATGCTAATACTAGGGCGTACTCAGCCAGAGCAGTGGCAAAAGCAGTTTAAAGAACAGTCATTATTAGCGATCACGCAAGAAGTAGTTAGCCAACTATATGAAAAAATAGAGGTTAAAAATCACACTATTAGCCTTGAGGGAGATGACTTTACTATTAACGGTGATGAGTTTACCTTAGTGACGTTAATTTCAAACCTACTGAGTAATGCTATAAAGTACGCGCCTGCAAACGGACAAATAAAAATTACCCTAAAGCAGATGCACAGGCAGCGTATTTGGCAAATAGAAGACAGCGGTCCAGGTATGACTGACGATCAAAAACAACGGATATTTAACCGTTTTTATCGCGTTGGCGGCGACCAACATCCTTCGGGTGAACAAGGTGCGGGCTTAGGCATGGCAATAGTCCAGCACATTATTGCTATTTATAGCGCTAAAATTAATTTAACAGACAGCGATTTGGGCGGCTTAAAAGTACAGGTAGTTTTTGCAGGAGCTAAATGTGATTAAACGACTTATTCACCCCTATTTATATTGTTGCGTATTTTTATCATTTAACGCCGCCAGTAAAGACTATCTTATTGTACTTAAAGATCATTTGTTTTATCCCGCAGAAATCGTGGTGCCAGCCAATAAAAAGGTACGCTTGTTAATCGAAAATCAAGATAGTACGCCTGAAGAATTCGACAGTTTCGATCTCAACCGAGAGAAAGTACTTTACCCTAATCGCAAAAGCGTTATTTATATTGGGCCGTTAACTCCTGGGCGTTATGAATTTTTTGGCGAGTTTTCACCCAATACGGCGCGTGGTGCTGTAATAGCGACCGAAAAGGAGGGTTCTGATGCTAATAACTAGCCTTGTGATGAGCCTCAATCAGTTATTGCCGGTGGCCATTTTACTTATTTTACTCCAAGTGATTGCCAGGCAAAGTTTAGTGAAGGTACTGGGGATGCTTGTTTTAGGTGTGGGGCTATCATTTTTATTTGTAAAAAGTGCTCCGCTAATCAGTCCCTTGTTCGACTATCAGGGTTTAGAATATACCCAAATTGCTTTATGTGTTTTAGTGTTTATCAGTGCGCTGTACTACGCCATTAAACAAGCAACGCCTGCATTTATGATTGCGATTATCAGCGTAATGACTCTTTATTTAAGTCATTACATTATTTACCTGATTGGCTTTTGGCAAAACAACGAAGCAGCACAAAGCTTATTTATTGGCACTTTTTTAGGCTTAGGGATATGCAGTAGCTTTAGTGTGTTGTTGTATTTTTTATTGGGTGCAATCAAACAGCGCTTTGGGCTTATTCCTTTATTGGTATTGTTAGCGTTAAACAGTGCGGCAAAACTGGTTGTGGCACTTGATTTGGCGAGCCAAATTGATTTGATAGCAACAACGGCAACCGTATGGGATTTACGTGCTATTTTAACTGAAAACTCAGAGTTTGGACGGGTTTTGCGCGCACTTATCGGTTATGAGGCTACGCCTAATTTAACCAGTGTTTTAAGTTATGTGCTGAGCAGCGTGTTATTTTTATCAGTTTGTTATTTTATTCCTAAATCAATAACTAAGGAACAATCATGAAAGCAATAAACCTATTTGCAGCCACTGTATTAATTGGTTTTTGTTTATTAATACCTAAGCTGGCTTATGCTGATGGCATAGTGGTTGATAAAGTTTATCATCCGTATGTTTTGCCGTTTGAGCGCGAGCTAGAGTGGCGGCTTGTATCACACCAAACCGACAGTGGTAATATTTTAGCGCAGCGCGTTGGCTTAGGCGGCGCAGTTAACGACACCATGGCATTGGAAGGCTATTTAGTGGGCGAGCGCGATGATAATGGTGACTTTGGCTTGCAAGCGTATGAGTTAGAACTTCGTTGGCAGTTAATAGAGCAGGGCAGGCTATGGGCTGATTGGGGCGCGTTATTTGAATTTGAAAAACAGCATGACGCCGACGCATACGAAGCAACCACCGGTTTTGTGATTGAAAAAGAGTTTGGTCGTGCAAGTCTCACTATGAATGCATTTTTAGTGTACGAGTGGGGCCAAGATATACAAAATGAGTGGGAAAGCGAATTTAGAGCGCAATATCGCTACCGCTATTTGTCTGCTTTTCAGCCCGCGGTTGAAGTTTATCTTGGCGAAGACTTTGTCGGTATTGGCCCCGGATTTATAGGGTTACATCGCTTTGATGGGCAAAAACAATTAAAGTGGGAAGCCGGTTTTATTACTGAAATCAGCCAGTCAGAGAAAAATCATAGCTTTAGAATGGCACTAGAATTTGAATTTTAAGCTCTTTAAACAAGTACTTAATTTATAAAGCGGGCTGCTTAAGCTATTTTATAAATTAAATCGCATTAAGGGTTGACTTGAGTCTGTAACTCTATATAGTAGTGCGCAGCTAGAAAGAAAGCATGATAATTTATAAATCTCCATTTCGTTGTTGTATAAGTAATACTTGTAGTACCGTCCTGAAGTTTTTAAGTACCATCTCATTTTTTGCTACACCGCCCATTAGGGCACAATTTAATTTTTATATCAGGAATAATACTATGTCTAACATCGTATCAGGTACAGTTAAGTGGTTCAACGAGTCTAAAGGTTTTGGTTTCATCGAGCAAGAAAATGGTCCAGACGTTTTCGCACATTTCTCAGCAATCAAAAGCGAAGGTTTCAAAACTTTAGCTGAAGGCCAACGTGTAGAGTTCACTCTTTCACAAGGTCAAAAAGGTCCTCAAGCTGATAACATCACAGCTCTATAATTTTACTTTTAAGTAAAATGAAAAAAAGCGCTTAAGGCGCTTTTTTTGTGTCTAAAATTTAAGATATCTCCCCACCATCTGTAAATTTATACCAATTCGCTTAATTAAGCGGTCTATTTTGAGGCAGGAAAAACGGGTTGATAGCTAGGCAAACAATTCGCTATTTAGTTGTTCTAAATGAGAATTTTTTAACACAGATAGCGACACGTTTAGCCCCGCAAAATGATTGAGTATTATTGCGGATTGGTATTATTAACGATAGTCATTCTCAAATCACCTGCTATTTTTAACATTATAAAAGTGCTATAAACTAATAGTTTTTTCATGCTTTCTAGGCTAAGGTTATTACTTAAATTATAGGGGGTGTTTATTTTTAAATTTACATTATTAGCGTTAGGGTTGCTATTTAGCCAGAATATTCAGGCTAATGCGCCTAAATTGGTTATTTATACCGAAAGCTTTGCCCCTTACAATTTTCAAAATGAAGCTGGACAGCTAGCGGGTATTAATCATGACATAGTGAAAGACGCTTGTGATCGTGCGGCACTAGAGTGCGAATTTATTATGTTACCTTGGAAGCGTGCTTACCAGTTAGTGCAAAATAACCCACACTCAGCCATCATTTCTCTAGCAAAAACGCAAGAACGTATTCCTCTTTTTGAATGGGTGGGACCTTTGGTATCGAGCCAAACCTACTTTTTTAAATTAAAAACCAGCGACCATATTGTGATGAATGATATATCACAAGCTAAAAACTACTCGTTGGGCATAGTGCGAGGCGACATTTATGAAATGCTGGTGCGTCGACTTGGGTTTGTTACCGATAAAAACTTACTACTGTTTAGTGAAGCTGACTCATTTATGCGATTGTTTTTTAAAAAACGCATCGATTTAATTATTGGCTCTGACTTTACTGTTGATCATCAAACTGAGCCATTTGGGTACTCTAGGGATGACGTGGTGAAGCTCAAGCAAATTAATGTGGATGAACTTAAAGGCAACTATATTGGCTTTAATAAAGCCGCTTCACCTGTGGTAGTAAAACGCTTTAATCAAGCACTTGAGCAGCTTAAGGCTGAGTCTGGCTATGAAGCTTACATTAAACGTTATGTAAAAAATTAAGCGTTTAGACCATAAGCACAGAAAAGCTCAAAAAGCTCCCGCTTAATAATGCCTATATTGCCTCTTCACAGCCTTCATTCTTGTTAACTTCGCTACCTTTTATACTCTCAAGTGCCTTGAAAGGGCTAATAAGTAAATGCTCCTACAGCTACACAGTTGTTCATATTTTTTAGTAATACCAATTCGCTTAATCAAGTGGTCTATTTTGAGGCTGGAAAAACGAGTTGATAGCTAGGCAAAAAATTCGCTATTTAGTTGTTCTAAATGAGAATTTTTTAACACAGGTAGCGACACGTTTAGCCCCGCAAAATGATTAAGTATTATTGCGGATTGGTATAAGTGCAATGATGGCTTTTTAATGGCGTAAAGAGTGCGTGAATGAAAGCTTTGCTAGGGAATTTTTAGGTATGAATTGCTGAGGATTTAGAAAGTAGAGGCTATAAAAACGATAAAAGGGCCTTGCGGCCCTTGGTGAAGTATCGTTCAAGTCAGATAGTGCTTTAACCCCTTAAAGCGCTATCCTATTGTTTTGCAACAGTTGGATCGTCTCATTAAGTTTCTAAGCTAGCGAGAGGAAAAACCCAGCAATTGCTGCGCTCATAAGGTTAGCCATAGATCCTGCTAACACTGCTCTGAGCCCTAAGCGTGCGATATCCTTTCGCCGACTAGGCGCCATACCGCCTAATCCACCTAGTAAAATGGCTATCGATGATAAGTTAGCAAAGCCACACAAGGCAAAGGTAACAATTGCTTGTGTATGCGCACTTAACGTATCGCGATAATTTATAAAGTCTAAGTAAGCAACAAACTCATTTACTACTAACTTTTGACCAATAAAGCTGCCGGCTAAAATTGCCTCATTCCACGGTACACCGAGTAACCATGCAACAGGGGCAAACAAGTAGCCTAAAATTTCTTGTAGCGTTAATGTAGGGTAATCAAACAACTCACCAATACCGCCTAATAAACCGTTTAATAACGCAATCAGTGCAACAAATGCTAAAAGCATGGCACCTACGTTTAATGCTAAGTGCATACCGTTTGCTGCGCCTGATGCTGCTGCGTCAATAACATTAACCGGTTTGTCGTCGCCTAAATCTATATCGGCTAAATCATCTTTAGGTGTTTCTGTCTCTGGCACTATCATTTTTGCCATTAAGAAACCACCCGGTGCTGCCATAAAGCTAGCTGCAATTAAATATTTAAGGTCTACACCAATAATTACGTAACCAGCCATTACAGAGCCTGCTACGGTTGCCAAACCACCTACCATTACGGCAAATAACTCAGATTTGGTCATGGTTGCAATAAACGGTTTAACAATGAGTGGCGCTTCAGTTTGGCCAACAAAAATATTTGCGGTGGCTGAAAGCGACTCGGTGCGAGAGGTTTTCAATAATTTTTGTAAACCACCGCCTAAAATTTTAATTATCCAATCCATAATGCCAAGGTGGTAAAGCACAGCAACAAGTGCTGAGAAAAACACAATCACTGGCAATACTTGAATGGCAAAAATAAACCCAAGTGTATCTTGCGATGCTAATGGGCCAAATAAAAAGCCAATTCCATCGTTGGCATACCCAATAACCGATGAAACGGCGCGAGACATACTCGCTAATACATTTTTGCCTGCTTCAAAAAAAAGTACAAAACCGCCGATAATGACTTGCATTAAAAATGCGATACCCACGGTTCTTAGTTTTATTGCTTTGCGATCAGTTGAGGCCGCAAAAGCGATGCCTAGTAGCACTAGCATGCCTACTAAGCTCATAAATGTTGTCATACAAACGTTTCCCGTTGTTATTCTTGTAAAATGTACTTTATTTTACTTTTTATAATATCAATCGCAACGCGATTCATACCGCCTCGAGTCACAACTAAGTCAGCGTTATGCTTTGAAGGCTCAATAAATTGATAAAACATCGGTCTAACAGTTGCTTGATATTGCTCAACAACAGATTGTAATGTTCTGCCTCTTTGTTCCATGTCGCGTTGCATTCGGCGCATTAAACAAATATCCAATGGCGTATCTATAAACACCTTGATATCAAATTCTTTATTAAGCGCTTTATCGCTCAGTAATAAAATACCTTCTACAATGAGTATTTTAGCCGAAGCCACACGGCGCGTTTTATCGCTGCGTGTATGTTGGGCATAATCATAAGTTGGTACTTCAACAGAGTGGCCATTACGAAGTTGTGTTAAATGCTCAAGCATTAGTTCGTGTTCAAATGCATCAGGATGGTCGTAATTCGTTTGCGTACGATGTGCCATCGGCAAATGCGATTGATCCTTGTAATAAGCATCTTCTTCAATAATGGCGATAGCGCCTGGTTCAAGCTCATTTACCAATTCATTATAAATTGTTTGGCTAAATAGAGATTTGCCGGACGCCGATGCGCCTGCAATAGCTATAATAGTTCGTGTCACTAAAGTTCTCACCCACACAGAAGGATATATTGTTGGTAGATCACAATAGCAAAAAAGACACGATTAATCTCTTTTGCTTCGCTTAAGAGTGCAAATTTATAATGTTTAGGTTTTATGAAACAGGACTTATGTCCTGTACGGAAAATTCGAAGAGCAGATAAAGTAACCACCTAGAACAGATGTGAGGTCACAATGGCAAGAGCAATTATCTTAATGGCGGATAGTTTAGGAATTGGCGCAGCACCCGATGCAGATAAATTTGGTGATGTTGGTGCTAATACATTCGCACATTTACTCAAGGCATATTATGACGAGACTGGCAGTAAGCTTTCGCTTCCTAACCTTTCAAAATTAGGGTTAGTGGATGCATGTGAAGCCGCTGGTAAAGAATCCTGTTTAGTTGCTGAGCGACATAAACCACAAGGTGCATGGGGTTACGCAAAAGAGCTTTCAAGCGGTAAAGACACGCCATCGGGTCACTGGGAAATGGCAGGCGTGCCAGTGTTATTTGATTGGGGTTACTTCCCTAAAACACAGCCGAGTTTCCCACAAGAATTTGTAGACGAGTTTATTGCTCGCACAGGTATTCCGGGTATTTTAGGCAATTGCCATGCCTCAGGTACCACGATTTTAGAGCAGCTAGGTGAAGAGCACGTTAAAACAGGTAAACCAATCTGTTACACCTCAGCTGACAGTGTGTTTCAAATAGCCGCGCATGAAGAATCATTCGGCCTAGAGAAGCTTTATCAAGTTTGCGAAATCGCACGGGCGCTGCTTGATGAAATGAATATAGGGCGAGTGATTGCGCGGCCATTTTTGGGTTCTAATAATCAAGATTTTGCCAGAACAGGTAATCGTCGTGATTATTCAGTATTACCGCCATCGCCAACATTGCTTGATGTACTTGCAAAAGACGGTGGCGAAGTTATCAGTATTGGTAAAATTTCAGATATTTATGCGCATCAAGGCATTACCCAAAAGCATAAAGCGCCAGGCTTGATGAACTTGCTAGAAAAAACCAGCGAAGTGGTGGCGACTGCGCCGGATCACAGTTTGATTTTTACCAATTTAGTTGATTTTGATGAAAAGTTTGGTCACCGCCGAAATCCTGTTGGCTATGCGAAAGCGCTCAAAGAGTTTGATGATTACTTACCCACTATTTTAGCGCAATTAAAGTCGGATGATTTATTAATGATCACCGCCGATCATGGCTGTGACCCGACCTTTCCAGGGTCTGAGCACACCCGTGAATATGTGCCGGTTATTGCCTATCAGCCAGGGATGAAAAATACCCCGCTGGGCGAACGCAATAGCTTTGCCGATATTGGCCAAACGCTTGCACAATGGTTTAACCTTGAAGCGTTAGAATATGGTGATGGCTTTATTGATAAGCTGAACACAGTTAAGTAACTTAAAAATACGCTTGCTATTTTTAAAGTAATAGGGCTTTTAGCCAAACAAAAGGAAAACAATCGATGAGTACTCCGCATATCAGTGCAAACGTAGGTGATTTTGCCGAAACAGTATTAATGCCAGGCGATCCGCTACGCGCACAATATATTGCTGAAAACTTTTTAGATGATGCAGTGCAAGTAACCGGCGTACGTAACATGTACGGTTTTACTGGAACTTACAAAGGTAAACCAGTGAGCATTATGGGTTCTGGCATGGGCATTCCTTCAATGTCAATTTATGCTCGTGAGCTTATTGTCAGTTTTGGCGTTAAAAATATTATTCGTATAGGTACCTGTGGTGGTATCGGAAGCGATATTAAAATTCGCGACGTGATTTTTGCACAAGGTGCAAGCACAGATTCAAACGTAAATCGTGCCCGCGTTCGTGGTACTGACTTTGCTGCAATAGCTAACTTTGAATTACTTTTAAACGGCGTAAATGCAGCTAAAGATTTAGGTATCGATGCAAAAGTAGGTAATGTATTTACTACCGATACTTTTTATCAAGCAGACGACACGTTTTATAAAGATCTAGACAAACTAGGTGTACTCGCTGTTGATATGGAAACAGCTGGCTTATACGGCGTAGCAGCAGAATACGGCGCAAAAGCAATGGCATTATTTACCGTTAGTGATCATGTAATCACCGGCGAAGCAACACCTGCAGATGAGCGTCAAACCACGTTCAACGAAATGGTTAAAATTGCCCTAGAGTCAATTTAATTAACTATTTAACTAACCTGAACTTTGGTTAAGAGATTTACTATCCAGAGTTCAGGTTAAATACAACAGTTCCTTGGTAACGTATTCACTAAGTTTTGGAGACACGCCCAAAGTGAAGTGAGACTAAACCCGCAAAGCCGCATTTTATGCGGCTTTTTTTATGCCTGAATTTAGGTGCCAGCACCGAGCACCGAGCACCGAGCTTCGGGCTTCGAGCTACGGGCTTTATGTTCCTAGGTTTCAGGTTCTAGGTTAAAGGTCAAAGGTCAAAGGTTAAAGGTTAAAGGTTAAAGGTTTTAGCAGTAGCTCGCAGCTCGTCACTCGAAGCCCGTAGCCTTCTCTTTGTTCAAACAGTTTTAGTGAATTTTGCACAAAAAGGGCGAAGAGACGCTGCGCTTTTAGAGGAAAAAAGCAACTATCAGGGTGTAGCAGCGATTTTATATCGCGTCAGGTTAAAAATTATGGAGTAAATAAACGCGGGGTAAACCCGCT
>NZ_PNCN01000073.1:0-28346 GCF_005886135.1 Pseudoalteromonas sp. S4741
AACTTGCAGCAGTCTGTTGGGTATTTAGGCAAGGCAGCGCCTATGTGGTGTGGTTATTCCCCATAAATAGGCGATAACGCAGCATCAATGCCAAACAGGCGCTGCCCGAAGGGTTCTTCCTAGGGGCGATTTACTCTTTGTTACTCGGTTTTGACTTAGCCCACTAGGTTACAAACCTCGCGCCGCGATTAAACCGCCCCTAGTTTGAACAAATTATAATCCACAAAGGTTAACAGACCCAAGTTGTTACAATTTAACCTATTTTTAGGCAAAAGGTTAAGCTTGGCGTTTAAAGTTATCTAAAATAATGCCCGTTGCCATTGCCACGTTAAGCGATTCAGCACCGCCAAAGGCGGGAATAGTAATTTTATTACTCACAAGCGCGGCACACTGCTGGCGTATGCCATGTGACTCGCTGCCCATTAATAACACCCCTTCTCCAGCAAACTGGCAATGATGGACATTCTCACCCTCTAAAAATGCACCATAAATAGGCACATCTAAAGATGTTAAATAGCTTGGTAAATCAACTTGGCTTACCGATACACGAACAAATGACCCCATAGTGGCGCTAATTGTTTTTGGATTATACGGATCGGCACTGTCGGTGCTGGCAACAATGTGTTTTATACCGTACCAATCAGCCACACGAATGATGGTACCTAAATTACCCGGATCAGATACTCCATCTAAGGCTAATATTAAACTGTTTTCATCGGGTAATGTGGTGCTTGGCATATCAACAATGGCAATAGCCGCATTATTACTGACCAAAGTACTTACCTTTGTTAACTGCTCTTCATCAGCTGTAATAAAATGCGTTTGAGGGTATGCACTTTGGTTATTATCAATAAAACTTTGCGTTGCAAATACATCGGTTACTTTTAATGGGCTATTTAATAACTCCAGTACATTTTTTTCGCCTTGTACGAGGTATTGATTAAATTGCTTGCGATACTTTTTTTGGCCAAGCTGGCGAATAAGTTTAAGTTGGTTTTTTGAAATCATGACAGCCCCGTTAAATTATCTGCACAGTATACCAGAGGTGACTTAAAGTGCAGCCCTATAAACATTAAAAGCAATAAAATTAGCCTACTTACAATAAGCTAGCTAATCATAAAGATTGTTTTTATTCTCTAAAAAGGGTAAGTTTACAAAAATTACAAGGACTTTTTTTAATGGAATCAATACACCCAACTTCAAATGAAACAAATCCCCCTACACCACCCACGGCCTCTCCCATTTTTAGTGGTATAGTAAATTTTAGCGGCAAAAGCGGCGAATTTTTTGGCATATGGAGTGTCAATACACTGCTAAGTATTATTACTTTAGGAATTTATTCTGCATGAGCAAAAGTACGCACCTACCGTTTTTTTTACGGTCATACGCGTATCGACGGCCTTAGCTTTGACTATCTAGCGACCCCGATACAAATTTTAATAGGGCGCATTTTAGCGGTCATTGTATTTTTAATTTACACCCTGCTTAGCAGCCTCCCACCGACGATAGGCCTTTTATTTGCTATTGGCTTTTTATTTTTATTGCCGTGGATCATCAACCAAGGTCTGCGTTTTAATATGCGTATGACTCGCCATCGTAATGTACGCTTTGCCTTAGAGCCATCTCAACTTGCTGCTAAAAGCAAACAGAAATTCAGCAGCTAATGCGTTTGCTCTTCCAAATGGTCGGGTTGTTGTAACTGACGAACTTGTTGAGCTATTAAAAAATGATTCTGATGCCCTGCGTGCTGTTTTACTTCATGAAATTGGTCATGTTCAGCACCATCACAGCATTCGCCTTGCAGCACAAGCTGCAGTGAGCACCGTTGTATTTGCAGTTATTTTTGGTGACTTAGTTTGCAGTTATTTTTGGTGACTTAGAAGGTATATTAGAAGTCGTGCTTGGCTCTGGTTCATCTTTTTTACAACAAGCGTTTTCGCGAGATATGGAACAAGAAGCCGATGAATATGCTATTACAAACCTTTTAAAATTAGGCTATTCTAACCACGACTTTGCTGATGCAATTGAAGCACTGGAAAATAATTTAAAAGCACAAGAGGCGACCCTTGATGATACTTGGTTAAAGTATTTATCAACGCACCCAAGTTCTCAAGAACGAATAGAATATGCGAGGCAATATAAACCATAATGACCCCTGAACTGAGTTTATTGTTATTAGTTATCACTATGATAACGCTTGGCTACGGATTTATTTATCCGCGCTTTGCAGGCAGCAGCTTTAAAAAAGTATCGGTACAAGATTTATTTGCAACAGGCATTACGCTATTAATTGCATCTAGCCTTTATTACAACTCGGGCGTGCAATTTAGCTGGTTAATATTTGAAGTTAATTGGTTTTGGTTTACTTTTTTGACTTACGTCATAATCGAAATTCCTGTATTTTTTATTTATGCTAAAAAACACGATATGCAGTTTTAATCGTACTTTTATTTTATACAAAAAAAGCGCCAAATTGGCGCTTTTTAAACTACATTAAAACAAATTAATATTTATGCTTAAGTGCCCACAAATGTAGCAATTCACTGGCAATTGTTGCTGCAGCAATGGCGGTAAGCTCACTTTGGTCATAAGACGGGGATACTTCAACCACATCCATCCCCACCATATTAATGCCTTTGAGTGCGCGTAAGATTTTAAGTACCTTATCAGAAGTTAAACCACCACACACTGGTGTGCCCGTACCTGGTGCAAAAGCGGGATCTAAACAATCTATATCAAAGGTTAAGTAAACCGGTAAATCACCCACTCGCTCAATAATCTGAGCTGCAATATCATTTGCATGCAGATCATTGGCTTGCATGGCATCAATCACTGCAAACTCATGCTTGCTTTGATCAAAGTCGGTACGAATGCCGAGCTGAATACTGTGATTAACATCAATCAACCCTTCAATTGGCGCATGATAAAACATGGTACCGTGATCAAAACGCGAACCGTTACTGTAAGTATCGGTATGTGCATCGAAATGAACTAACGCCATTTTGCCATGAATTTTTGCATGTGCGCGCAATAGCGGTAAGGTTACAAAATGATCGCCGCCCAAGCCTAATAATGTTTTACCTTGGCGAAGTATTTGCTCTGCCGCCATTTCTAGTTGCGCGGTAAAATATTCCGGGTCACCTACCGGATAGGTAAAATCGCCAGCATCCGCCACGGTCAAGCGCTCAAACAACGGAAATGTCCACGGATATTTCGTATCTTCCCATGCTAAATGTACCGACGCTCTGCGAATAGCATCAGGCCCCAAGCGGGCACCAGGGCGCCCTGAAGTAGCCAAATCAAACGGTAAACCCAGTACCACTACATCGGCCTCAATCGCATTAATGTTTTGTACCATAGGACGACGTAAAAACGTCATCCCGTTTGAGTACAATGAGTGGTCAACACAACCAAACAAGCTAGACATTGCTTATAACTCTTCTAAATAAGTGTAGCCGTCAAGGCCGCTTTGCAATTCGTCGAGGACGCTTTGCTGTTCATCTGGTGCAATTTTTGCACTCACTAACTGCGCATATGACTGCTGAAAACCTTCAACATCTAAATGTACATAACGCATCATATCAGCCACAGTATCACCATGATTAATTTCTGTAATACTAGCAACACCTTGCTCATCCATATTGACAATAGCACTGTGCGTATCACCAAATAAGTTATGCATATCGCCTAAAATTTCTTGATAGGCACCTACTAAGAAAAATCCCATTAAATAAGGTTTATCTGCTGTAAACTCAGGTACTGGCAACGTACTTTCAATACCTTGACCATCTACATAATGCTCTAATGCGCCATCGGAGTCACAGGTGATATCTAGTAACACAGCCCGTTTTTGTGGAGCTTGCGTTAAACCACTTAATGGCAATACCGGAAACACTTGGTCAATTCCCCACGCGTCAGGCAATGACTGAAACAATGAGAAATTGACAAAAAACTTGTCCGCTAAACGCGCATTCAGATCATCTATAATCGGTCGATGAAAACGGTTTTTGTTATCCATTAATTTATTAAGTTCATAACACACGCGTAAGTTTATTTGCTCTGCCCATGCACGCTGAGTTAAATCTAATAATCCCATCGCAAACTGACTATGCGCTTCAGCTAAATCACCTTGGCTGTCGTGAAAAATCTCAATTAATGCACGGTCATCAGTAAGCACATGTAATTGTTGCCATGAAATCCACATATTTTTAAGTAACTGCGGCGCATCATCAGCTGGCGCTTCTATTTCTTCCGGTGTATACGTTTCGGTGCCAATTACATTGGAAATTAGTACCGCGTGATGCGCTGTTAATGCTCTTCCCGACTCTGAAATAATGGTAGGGAAAGGCTGCTCATACTGCTTACAAATATCACCGATGGTGTACACAATATTATTTGCGTATTCAGCTAAACTGTAATTCATTGAGTTGTGTGATTGACTGCGCGTACCGTCGTAATCAACCGCTAAACCGCCGCCTACATCAAGACACTCTATGTGTGCACCCAACTTACGTAATTCACAATAAAAACGCGCAGCCTCGCTTACACCTAAGCGCACATCACGAATGTTGGCCATTTGCGACCCTAAGTGAAAATGCACAAGCTGTACTAAATCAAGCTGATTTGTTTCTTTTAAGCGGTTTACTACATACAGCACTTGTGAAGCAGACAACCCAAACTTCGATTTTTCACCGCCACTTGCTTGCCATTTACCTTTGCCTTGCGAGGCTAAACGCACACGAATACCAATACGTGGTTTTACATTTAATTCTTTAGCTTGGCTAAGTACCATGTCCAGCTCAGATAATTTCTCAAGTACGATATACACTTTATGGCCCAGCTTTTCGCCAATCAACGCTAAGCGCACATATTCTTTATCTTTGTAGCCATTACACACAATCACCGCACTGGTTTTTTCAGCCAACGCTAATACGGTTAATAACTCTGGCTTGCTGCCTGCTTCTAAACCCAGCTGTTTTTTTTCTACTTGTGCTTGGCTGGCAACAATTTCTTCAACGACTTCGCGTTGTTGGTTAACTTTAATTGGGTAAACTAATAAATAGTCTTTTGGATAGCCATAGCTTTCTATAGCAGTATTAAATGCACCACATAAGCTATGCACGCGATGATGTAAAATTTGTAGAAAACGAACAAGTGCTGGCAAGCTTAAACCTTTGTCTTCAAGCTGCTTAGCAATGTCTGTTAATGCAATGGTTTGCTGTGGGGCATCAGCCTTGGGCGCAACATACACATCACCTTGATCATTAATACCAAAAAAACCTTGGCTCCAATGACGAACGTTGTAGCTCGTACGAGCTTGTTCAAGTGATGTTGTCTCTTTCATTTATCTTTCTCTTTTATTTATGAATGCCAAACCGGCTAGTTGCCGCGCATTAAAAGAAAAATAGTGATTCATGTCCAACAAGTATTTCTACTCGTAACGAGTTAGGATTGAAATTAATAAATAAAAGCTTCAAACAAAGCAATATTAGCTGAGCGCAAGCTCCATAAATAAGCTATTCGGGTTTTCTGTGTATTCACCAAAAGGGGCACATTGCACAAACCCTAAATTCTCATAAAGATGGATTGATTGTATTTGCTTTGGTCCTGTTTCTAGTTTTATGATTGGAATTTCTTCTTCGCCTGCATAGTGCAATAAAATTTGCATAATACGCCGCGATAAGCCTTTTCCGCGATAGCTAGGTTTTACGTAAAGCCGTCTAATTTCGCCATACCAGCTACCATCAAATTGCTTTACTATTGCGCCACAGGCAACTATTCCGTCTTGATTTTTTAAACCTACAGCGTAAACGCCCGGTAAACCAAGCTCATTAACTGTAAGCGCTTGTGAAGTTGCTACAGGATATAATGAGCTAATAAGTCGATCTATATCTGCAAATACGTTGATCACATCCTGATCACAAGGGTCTAAGTCGACTAACTGCATGGTTTATCTCAAGGTTATGCTTAAATATATTTAAACTATACCGTATCGATAGGAATGAACAACCTACTTAGGCTAAGTTATTTTTAGTGGGTTAGTTTATTGCTAGGATAATAAATAGCTCAATAACAAGGTGAGAATATGATGTACCCAGAAAAAGAGCGCTTATTAGCGCTCTTTATCAATTATTAAAGTCCTTGTTCGTCTGCCATTTTCTTAACTATTTGTGGTGCCGTCCACAGTGACGGTAGTAACACAAACGAAACTGGCACCGCAGTGACCACAATAAACGACTGCAAGGCTGAAATTCCGCCCTCGCCTATAGAGATGAGTAATGCAGCCATTACCCCCATCATAATCCCCCAAAACACACGAATTGATGTTTGCGGATGATCGGTACCTGTCATCACCATAGACACCGAGTACGTCATTGAGTCACCGGTTGTTGCCACAAAAATGGTGGTCAGCACTAAAAATAATACAGACACAATAAACCCCATGGGTAACTGCTCAGTAATGGCTAACAATGCCGCTGGTAAATTAAGCCCAGCAAAAGGTTCTGATATAACGCCGGGGTTATTTAACTCAAAAAAGATGCCTGAGCCACCCACAATAGTAAACCAAAAGCAGGTGATCACTGGCGCAACCACAGAGATGAGTAAAATCATTTCACGAATAGTACGTCCACGGGATATACGTGCAACAAACATCGCCATTAAAGGGCCATAACCTAAAAACCAGCCCCAAAAAAACACAGTCCACCAGTCTAACCATGGTTTATCGGCACGAAACGTAGCCATAGGTATAAAGTTATCTAAGTACAAGCCAAAGGAATGAATGTAGCTATCAATAATAAACGCAGTGGGCCCCATTAATAATATAAACAACATCAGCACCACAGCTAATACCACATTAAAACGGCTTAGTAGCTGAATACCTTTGGTAACGCCACTTACCGCTGAAAGTGTGTAAATGCCAATTAAACTAAATAAAATAATTACTTGTGTGGTGTAGGTGTCAGGAATGGCAAACAATTTATCTAGGCCAAAACTCACTTGTAAGCCTAAAAAACCAATAGGACCCACAGTGCCAGCAACCACAGCGAGTACACAACATGCATCAACAATAGTACCAAGCGCCCCTTTCATTGCGCGATCGCCAAATACGGGGTAAAGCAAAGTACGAGGTTTAAGCGGTAAGCCTTTTTCGTAATGAAGATGCATATAAACAATGCCGGTCAAACTACCTAAAATAGCCCAAGCTAAAAACCCCCAGTGCATAAAGCTTTGTGCAAGGGCGTTATAGGCGGCATCCCTTGTGCCAGTTTCACCACCAAATAGCGGTGGCGGAGAAATAAAATGTGCCATTGGCTCTGCTGCGGCCCAAAATACGCCGCCACCAGCAAGCAAAGTGCACATAATTATACTGATCCATTTGAAGGTAGATATTTCAGGGGTTTTTAAACCGCCGAGCACCACTGAACCGGTGCGGCCTACGGCCAAAAATATACCTATCACAAAGGTTAATAACAGCAGAACTTGCCAAAAGGCGCCAAATATTTTGGTTGAGAAGGCAAAGGCAGAGTTTATCCAATCCGACATCAGTTTAATGTCGTAAAGGGCCAGCGCGGCAAATAAAACTAATATACCGCCACTGATTAAAAATACGGGTATATCAACCCCATCCAGAAACTTAACTCGGGAAGAATGTGTTTCACCCGACTTTAAAGTTGCTTTAGTGGTATTCATTTATCGCTCCTAATGGTTTTTTAAAGTTACCGACATAGCGACACACCATGACATCACACTAAACCCTAGTTTCAACAAACGACAAAGCAACTCAAAAGCGAGTTTTAAGTACTTGTTATGTTCACGTTTAGGTAATGTCACAACAAGTAGACTTATTGCCAATTCCTAACTAGTTTAACGCGTTAAAAACGCTAAACCAATGCCTCAGGAATGATTTGTGTAGTAGTTACACAATAATAAAAAATAAATTACATCACGGTATCAAACAAACAAAAAATATACATTTTTGCTTTAGCAAAAGCGCGGTACGTTATTAAACGTTACTGCGCAGTGGGTACGCAAACAACGCGGCTTATCGATTAGGGCAACTAAACCTGTCGCCTCAGTTAGTGATAAATACAGAGTTATTAATGCTGTTTATGCCATGTTAAATAGTTGCTGTGGGTTAATGGTTTTGCAAATAAATAACCTTGCACTGCATTCACGCCCATCGACTTTAATATTCTTAGTTGCTCAGCACTTTCGACCCCTTCGGCCACAATGTTAATATTTAAGCTATGACCTAAGCCAATAATAGATTGCACAATACTTTGACCCGATGCGCTATTGAGCACTTTATCAATAAAGCTTTTATCAATTTTTAACTCATCAATAGGAAACACGCTTAAATGTTTTAAACACGAGTAGCCCGTACCAAAGTCATCAATTGAAAACACAAATCCATGCGATTTTAATTCTTCCATTTGCTTTACGGTCCCCATCAAGTCACCCGCTAACATTGATTCAGTGATCTCTAATTTAATTCGAGTTGGCGAGACGTCAAACGCTTCAATTGCTTTAAATAGCTCACCTTTTAAAGTGGAAGAATTAAACTGACACTGGCTAATGTTAATTGATACGCTAAAACTGTCATCGAGTAAGTTATTATCTCGAAGTGTTTCAAGTAAAATACAAATATCTCTTAATACAATATTTTGTAACTTTTGAATTAAGCCAAATTGCTCGGCAATTGGAATAAATGCATTAGGGGGGATAAGCCCTTTAGTTGGATGATTCCATCTTATTAATGCCTCAGCACCCACAAGGGTTCCATCAATTGCTAATTGTGGCTGAAAATAAGCACAAAACTCATCGCACGCGATAGCCCTAACAATGTCAGTTTCAAGCTCAGTTTGATTTTCCAGTAAGGTTTGCAGTGCGGGGTCGTAAAAGCTACTACTATTACCACCCTTCATTTTAGAGAGATACATAGCGGTATCTGCAAATTTTAAAATATTAGCGGTTATGGCATTGCTCGTGTTAATCAAACAAATACCAATACTACAACTGACCTGAAACGCTAAATCGCCCACTTCAAATTTTTCATAAAAGACACTTTGTACTTTTTTAGCAATCAACTCAGATTCACTATTAGCTTGCATGTGGCTATCACCGACATGCTCGATAAGAATAATAAATTCATCACCACCGACTCGTGCGAGGGTATCTGCCGGGTTCAAAATAGCTGTTAATCGTTGTGATAACTCAACCAGTATTTCATCGCCTGCATTATGCCCTAGTGAGTCATTTATGCGTTTAAAATTATCTAAATCTAAAAATAAGAGTGCGCCCGTGTGATCAGACTGCTTAATTTGTTCAACATACATACTGAGCCTATCATTGAGCATTCTGCGATTAGGAAGGTTTGTAAGCGGATCAAAAAATGCTAACCGTTGTACTTCTTCTTCGGCAGCTTTGCGATTAGAGATATCTCTGGCCATCCACACCACATGTCTCAGTGACGGGTTATTAGGCTGGTAACTTTCAAGGGGAGCTGTTCGCCCTTCAAATGTAAGTTGCTTACCTTTTATATTGAGCTGATATTCAAACACTTGAACTTCATTAGTTTGCAGCGTTTTGGCAATTACCTCCATAATAGGATTTGCATCTTCAGGAGGCATAATATCTCTGACATTACGATTAATCACATGCTCTTGGCTTAAATATAAACTTTCATTAGTAGTGCCGTAAACGTTGGTATACTCTCCTTCTTCACTCAAAATAAGAGTTAGATCGGGAAGTACTTTTGCGAAGGCTTTAAACTTTTCATTACTTTGCTGTAATTCAAAAAGCAACGCGTTTAATCTTAGTGACTCTGTGTGCTTTTCTAAAGCAATACTGGTGAAATCAACAAAAAAGTCTATTAACTCTAAATCTTGTGGTGTCGGTGACTTGGCACTGTCATGATAAATTGCAAAAGTGCCTAATATGTCTGATTTTGTTGAAATAATAGGGGTAGACCAACATGACCTTAAACCATAACTTAACGCCATTGCTCTATAATCATCCCATAATGGCGATGTTGTAATATCTGCGGCAATAATGCGTTTTTTTTCATAGGCTGCAGTACCTCATCAAGTGGCGCACCGAGTGCTATTTTCGATAATATACTTTGTTGCTGAGAAAGCAGCTTTCTGACTCTCATTATTTCAATCAAATTATATTCCTCAACAATCACTAACGCTAAATGCGTCGCTCAATTTTAGGGCCTGTTTATAATAATTTATAATAGTCTTTTGACTATACATAATATTGAAATCAGCATCTATGCTATTTTCGTCTATTTCACGCGCGTTTGCCATTCAATACAAGGTGGCGATTTGAAATGTACTTATCAACAAATCATTTATTTACATACCATCTGTAAACACCCTTTATTAAATACTTTGTTACTTAAAAGTACTGTTTAAAATCATCAAGCTATTTATAATAGCTAAAACATAAATAATCGATGAGGTTAGTGTGCAAATAACACAAGGTATGGAATATTTTTTTTCAGGGTTTAAGTTAATTAGTCAAAAAGGGCTAAAACGCTTTGTACTTATACCCCTACTTATTAATATTTTATTATTTGGTAGCTCCTTATTCTTTTTATTTGGCTGGCTTAGTGATGGCTTTAATGCCGTAACGGCCATGCTCCCAGAATGGCTAAGTTGGCTCGAATGGTTAATGTGGCCAATTGCTGTGCTGGTGGTGCTGTTTACTTACAGTATGTTATTTACCGTTATTACTAACTTTATCGCCGCACCTTTCAATGGCTTACTAAGTGAAAAGGTAGAGCTTTATTTAACTGGCCAAAAAATTAACGACGACGGATTAGCTGATTTAGTTAAAGATGTTCCGCGAATGCTGGGCCGGGAATGGACTAAGCTTTGCTACTACCTCCCACGCGCTATCGGCTTTTTTATTTTATTGTGGGTACTACCTGTGATAGGCCAAGTGCTATGGGTGCTTTTTACCTGCTGGATGTATGCGGTGCAATATAAAGATTATGCTTTTGATAATCACAAAATTAGCTTTACACAAATGAAAAATGACTTAAAAAGCAAACAAGGGTTATCTTATGGGTTTGGCTTTGCCGTGATGCTGCTAACCGCTATCCCATTTATAAATTTAATTGTTATGCCTGTGGCGGTATGTGGTGCCACACGATTATGGGTTGAAAATTACCGACCACAATACCGTAGTTAAAATAAAAAATGGGCCACCTGGCCCATTTTTTTATGCTCGCTAATATATTAACTATATAAGCTCTGTGGCACTTTAGTTACATTTAAGTGCACCGTTATTTCTTCACGATCATGGTATAAATGCTTTGCTTGAAGTTCATAGCTTATGCCGTACTTCGCCATTTCTTCTCTGATCATTTTTAAACATTCATACACACTATCAAAGCGTTTTTTCATCGGTAATTTTAGATTAAAAATAAGCTCTTTTGCATAGGCGTTTACAGCCCAGTCAATCATCAAGTTAGTCACTTTAGTCGGCTTTTCTACCATATCGCAAACCAACCAAGTGATGTTTCTTTTTTCTGGACGGTATTTAAAACCATCTTCTCTAAAATGCTTTACCTGACCCGTTTCCATTAAACTTTCATTCATTGGGCCGTTATCTATCGCGCTAACAAACATACCACGGCGAACTAACTGATAAGTCCAGCCACCTGGGCATGCACCTAAATCAACGCTGCGCATCCCAGCTTGTACCCGCGACTCACGCTCTTGCTCAGGAATAAACACGTTAAACGCTTCATCTAACTTAAGCGTTGAACGACTTGGGCCATCGCTTGGCATACGTAAACGTAAGATCCCCATAAAAAAAGGAGAATTGTTATAACTATATGAGTAACCCACATACGCAGTATTATTAGCTAAAAACAGTACATGCATTACTGGGCGATTTGCTTTTGGTTCACGCAATACGGTGTTTTGTTTCTCAAGGGCTTTTTTAAGCGGAGTTGATATTTTTTTACAAAAAGTCAGTAACTCTTTGCCCTCGTTGGTATCGGGTGTTTCGACACGCAGCTCAGAACACAAAGTAAAATCTTTTGCAGCATCTACAATAGCGCCTACTCTATCTTCTACGGGCATATTTTCAATTAGGTTACCGGCAAACCATTGGCGTGCAAATACCATATTTTTAAAATCAATTTTTTTGATTATTTCGTCGCTGTGCTGCGCTTCAAAACATTCATAAATAACATAACCGGTATTTGGTTTTGCTTTTACATACCCAGCAAATCCTTGTTCGGCAGCGTGAAACGTTATTTCAGCAGCGGCATCGTTTTCAAAACCACTACGACAGTAAATCACAACACTAGACATATTAACCCTTAAACTCTTTAAAACTTAAATCGTGCAACTTGCACTAAAATAACTATCCAACCAATAATAAAGCACAGCCCACCCAAGGGGGTAATTGGGCCCAGCCACTTCAACCCTGTTAAGGCCAATAAGTATAAGCTGCCACTAAATAACAATGTACCGGCAATAAAAAAGCCACCCGCCATGCTGAGGTGCATACCCCACTTAATTAAAATAGCCACTGCAATTAACGCCAGCCCATGTACCATTTGATACTCAGCGGCGGTTTTAAAAATACCAATGGAGTACTCTGATAAACGACTTTTCAGACCATGAGCAGCAAATGCGCCCAGTATCACTGAAAGCATGCAAAAAAAGCTGCCTGCTAATAAAAATAGTTTAATCATGTTTATCCTCTTTTAAATTTTCAAGCGTATTCTTTATAAAGCTTGCTGCCTGTATTGCTGCAGCATTCAGGTTTTCCTGCTCAGTCACGCCACTTTTTTTACGCGGTTTTAGTGAGTGGTCACCATCCGTTAACCATATATACTTTGGCTGCTTTGGCATGACCATTGTGGCAAGCTCTTCGCGGGTGCCAAAGGTATCCCTTTCCCCCTGTAATACTAAAAAAGGACACGGTATGTCTGCAAAATGATCTGTACGCAGTTTTTCTGGCTTGCCCGGAGGATGAAACGGATAACCAAACGCAAGCACACCTAAAACAGGATGAGAGGTCGAACAGGCAAGCATCGATGCCATGCGCCCGCCCATTGATTTACCCCCTATAAATAGCGGTAAATTTGCATCAGCTTGAGTCACTATATGTTCAAAATAAGTAAGTAGTTTAGGCGCTCGATCTGGTGGGCGACGTTTGTTAGTTTGTTTAGCAATTTGCATATATTCAAAATCAAACAAGCCAACGTCAATACCGTGCTCACTGAGATGTTTAGCCATGATTTGCATAAACTCAGAATCACTGCCAGCCCCTGCGCCATGAGCAAATATAAACTGTGCGATTGCCGGTTGCTGACTACTTCTAACCCATTCGATGCTCATTAATATTCTTGCTCCTGCTCAACTAAACTTAACATCCAGTCTTTAAACGATACAATTTTGCCTAACTCATTTTGTGACTCACGGATCACTAAGTAATAGGCATTCTTACTCTCTAAACTGTGATTGAACGGGATCACTAAACGTCCTGCATCAATATCTGGTTTTGCTAGTACGCTGTTACCAATTGCAACACCTTGGCCATGTACCGCAGCTTGTAACACCATAGATGAATGACTAAATATAGGTCCTTGGTTAACTTGTACATTACGTACGCCGGCGGTTTTCATCCAGGTTTTCCAGTTTTTACGGGTGGTGTCATGTAGCAAGGTATGGTTTGCTAAATCACTGGGTTGGTTAAGCGCTCTGGGGCCATTTAACAGTAATGGGCTACATAACGGCACTAAATACTCAGTGTGCAGTTTATAGGCTTGCACCCCACTCCAATGACCGCGACCATAATAAATTGAGATATCAACATCGTCTGTTAACGAGTTTTCATCCTGATCTTGAGCTTTAATTCGCACATCAATTTCTGGGTGTAATTCGTTAAATAAGCTCAATCGAGGAATAAGCCATTGAATCGCAAAACTGGGGGTTAAACTTACGGTTAACGAGCCTTTGGCACCACGGGCTAGTAGCTTTTCAGTTGCATCTATTAGTTGAGTAAAAATTTCTTTAATATCTAAAAAATAACCTTGGCCTTCTTCGGTTAATAATAACGAGCGATTTTTACGTAAAAACAGCTTTAAGCCTAAATGCTCTTCAAGCGTTTTTATTTGATGACTCACCGCAGCTTGCGTGACATACAACTCTTCTGCGGCTTTAGTAAAGCTTAAATGACGTGCTGCAGCTTCAAAAGCTTTCAGCGCGTTTAATGGAGGAACTCGTCTTGACATGGCAACCAAGCTTAGAATTAGTTTTTCTTATGCGGTGAATTATATACCTATGCTGGGAAAGAGTATATTCAAGCCACAAAAAAAGCGACCTAAGTCGCTTTTTAATGAGTTAATCACTTCTTTATAAATCACTAGCACTGGTATCAAGGGGAGCAAAGCTTTTGATTAGATCATCAACCGCTTTCATTTGCGATAAGTACCCTTCTAACTTGCTCAATGCTAATGCACAGGGGCCATCACATTTTGCTTCATTTGGATTGGGGTGTGCTTCAATAAATAAGCCTGCAATACCCAGTGCCATACCGCTACGGGCAAGTTCTGCGGCTTGAGCACGACGACCATCGGCTGAGTCAGCTCGACCGCCAGGACGCTGCAGCGCATGAGTGGCGTCAAATATAACGGGAGCCATGGTTTTCATATCATCCATGCCCAGCATATCAACCACTAGGTTGTTGTAACCAAAGCTTGAACCACGTTCACACAAGGCTACATTATTATTTCCGGCTTCATTAAATTTAGTAATGATATGACGCATTTCATGTGGGGCTAAAAACTGTGGCTTTTTCACATTAATAATCGCGCCTGTTTTAGCCATTGCAACCACCAAGTCTGTTTGACGAGCCAAAAACGCCGGTAGCTGAATAACATCAACAACCTCTGCAACCGGTGCTGCCTGATGAGGTTCATGCACATCGGTGATAAGCGCAATATTAAAGGTATTTTTAATCTCTTCAAATATCTTTAAGCCTTCTTCCATGCCTGGACCACGATAAGAATTGATGGACGAGCGATTGGCTTTATCAAATGATGCTTTGAATACATAAGGAATATTTAATTTAGTGGTCACTTCAACATAATGCTCGGCAATACGCATCGCTAAGTCTCGTGATTCAAGCACATTCATGCCACCAAATAAAACAAAAGGTTTATTATTTGCCAGTTCTATTTCATTGATATTAATAACTTGGTTGTTCATTTTAATTCCTTATGGTGCAACTGCTTGCATCATTAATCCACAAATATACGCCATATATGTACCTACACCATAGCCTAGTACAGCTAATAATACGCCGACCGGTGCCAGTGACGGATGAAACGCAGCGGCCACAACAGGGGCAGACGCTGCGCCACCTACATTGGCCTGTGAGCCAACAGCCATATAAAATAACGGCGCTTTAATTAATTTAGCCACAATGAGCATTAAACTTGCGTGAGTTAACATCCAAATTGCACCAATAACAAAATACATCGGTGAATCAAAAATCGCCATTACATTCATATGCAGGCCAATCGATGCCACTAAAATATACAAAAAGGCTGACGCCACTTTCGATGAACCAAACGCCTCAATATGGCGTACTTTGGTAAACGATAAGCAAATACCTATCGTCGTTGATATAACAATAAGCCAAAAGAACTTACTGTTTAAACTGTATTCTTTTGCCCACGCATAATTATTGGCAAAGAAGGGTCCTAAAATATCTGCACAAAAGTGCGCTAAACCGGTAATACCAAAGGCAATAGCTATAATCATCATGTAATCATTTAGCGTTGGCATACGCGCATGCTCTGCATGGTATTTTTCAACACGTTGCTTTAAGTCTTCAATCGCGGTGGTATCTGCACCGGCTTTAGCGTCAATCGCTTTATGATTAGCTGCCATTAATAATAATACTGCCATCCATAAATTAGCCACTATCACATCCACGGTGACCATGGCTGAGAAAATATCGCCACCCACTTCAAACATTTCTTTCATAGATGCTTGGTTTGCACCGCCACCAATCCAGCTACCTGCAATGGTTGTCATACCACGCCAAACAGCGTCAGGGCCATGTCCACCTACCGCTTCTGGATAAACAGCACTCATTATTAAAATAGCTAATGGGCCACCAATCACAATACCTGCGGTGCCGGTTAAAAACATAATTAATGCTTTAGGACCTAAATTAATAATCGCTTTTAAATCAATACTGATGGTAAGCAAAATTAAACACGCAGGCAGTAAATATCGCGAAGCGACGTAATACACGTTAGATTGAGAACCATCAACAATACCAAAGGTATTTAACAATGATGGCAAAAAATAACACAACAATAATGCCGGTACATATTTATAAAATGCCACAAGACCTGGGCGTTGACTATTTGAGGTTTTGAAAATAAACCCTAAAATAATCGCCAATAAACCAAGTACAACGGCATCATTGGTAATTAATGCAGTTTGGGGATCAGCCATAACATTTCCTATTTTTTATTCTTAGTGGTGAGTTTTATGATTGTCTTCAAGTTCTTCAATTTGATGTAGAATGATTTCAATAGCAGGATCATCAGGACATTCATCAACAAAAAACTGTAAATCATCTCGTGCCATTTTAGGGCAGCCAAGCTGATTTAGTAAATAACCTCTGTCGCGTCGCTCATAGGGATCATCACCTAATATTTCCATTAATAAATCAACGCAAGTTAACGCATGACCAAATTTATTTTCACTAATGAAAGACCATTTTTGCTGCGCTAAAAATAATTTATACACTTCGTCTTCAAAAATAAGCTCTAAAGGCTCTTGTTCTTGAGGATTTTCTTCGTCAATATTTTCAGGAATGATGTACCAACTTTGTTGGCCACTGCTAGGGTCAACAAGATAACCCTCTTCATCACTCATTGCGACGTGAATGCCCACTTCGCCTTGAGTTATACTTACACTGGCATCGAGTTTAGCATGCTGTAAAAAGTGGCATAACAAAATAGCTAAGGTTGTCGGTGTGCCACTGCGCATAGACAAGGTATAGCTGATGCTATTTAACTTATACTCAGGAACTTTCAAGCTTGATGCACTAAATAGCCACTCACTATAAAAGCTATCAAGTAGTTTATCTAGGCGATCGTGTTCGTCCGGCATCTGCTGACAAATAGACTCTATTTGCTGCTCAAACGCAGTAAGTATTTCAAGACTTGGTGTTAAGTCTATTTGAGAATCCCATTTAGCTTCCGCTTTGATACAACGATATATAGCCGGCGGCAAAAAATCATCGTAAGCATCTTCTATATAAGATTCATCGTGTTCATCAAACCCGAGGGTGGTCATTCATACTACAACATTCTAGAAAACGAGGACGTAGTTTACCTAATTTTAAAGCTAGATACCAATAATCAGAAATGAATTGAAGAGGTAAGCTTTACACCTTTGGTGTGCAAAGCTTAAATAGGCATTGTTAATTATAACAACAGCGGGGCTTTAGCTGTTGCTAAGTAACCAATAGCTGAAATAACAGCGGTGTTAAGTACTAAAAATACAACTTTTGGAACGGTTGTCGTTTGTTTAGCGCTAATAATACCCACAACAATATAAACGATAACTAGAATAATTTTTTCTAATAACCAAAGCTGCTCTAATGGGTTTATTTTAGCCATTGCCATTAAACCGATGGCTGAAACAATCAATAAAGTGTCTATACTGTGGCTACCAATAAAAACCAACTTATTTTTGGCAAGGCTGCCACTGCCCATACGAGAAAAAGAACGTACGTAAAATAAAATAATACTCACTAGCGCAATGGCCATGTGTGAGTGTTTTAATGCTAAATAATCCATAGGTATTGTTACTTCTGTTTAGTTATGTGTTTTGTCAGGAAAGCGTAAAAGTACCGCTTCGAGGTCTTCAAGTTTATCATTAAATACATCAACAAGTTTAGGATCAAAATGCGTTCCTTTATTTGCGTTTATCTCCGCAACCGCTTCTTCAAGTGTCCACGCACCTTTATAACAACGTTTATGGCGCAGTGCATCATACACATCAGCCAATGCCACTATTCTGGCAAAAATATCAATACGCTCCCCCTTTAATCCACTAGGGTAACCAGAACCATCCCACTTTTCGTGGTGCTGCTGTGCGATTAATGCCCCTGCGCTGACTATTTTACGCGGTGAATCTTTCAAAATAGCATAGCCTTTTCCAGCATGAGTTTTCATAACTTCCCACTCTTCGCTGTTTAACTTGTCAGGCTTATTTAAAATTGCATCCGGAATACCTATTTTACCCACATCATGTAAAGGCGATGCAAAGCGAATTAAATTCGCTTGCTCTTCAGATAACCCGTAGGCTAATGCTAATTCATAACAAATATAAGCAACCCGTTTTACATGATTACCCGTTTCGCACGAGCGCTGTTCAACGGCTTCACTTAAACGATAAACAAGCTCTTGTTGTGTGGCTTCAACTTCAGTGTGTAACTGCACATTTTCAAATGCCAACTGCACATTTTGAGAAAAGATTTCAATTAAGTTTCGTTGTGTATCCGTCAACTTTGACGGCACACCCGATACAAATAACATTGAATTATGGTTAAATTTACTGCTGCAATAAGCAAACAAATAATCATCTCTATACACAATTGCTTTATTAGCAAGGGCCTCTTGGCACGCTAACAGTTGGTTTTCTGGTAGTACGGTTTCTAGCTCTTCTCCCTCGCGCTTCGCAAAATCACCGGTACCAGAGCAAACAATCAGTTTTTTATTCATCTCCTCTGACGGATTTTGTGCAACTAAGGTGGTGGCATACATGGCTTCATCAGCAACGTTTAGTAAAGAAGTAAGCTGCTGCATCACGCCTTCAATAAAGTTATCCATTGAATGGGTTGCAAAAATATTGCGCGAAGCAGTGATTATTTTTTCTAGTCCCTCACGCGATTGCTCAATCGAAATAATATCGCGATACGAGCGAAGACTTGCCATCATAACGGTGAATAATTTTTGTGCGGTGAGTTCAGTTTTAGATTTATAGTCATTAATATCGTAATTTACGATTACTTGGCGCTCGGGTGCTTGGCCTGGCTGCCCGGTTCGTAGAATAATGCGAATATAATTATTTTTAACGGTATCACGAATGTATTTTGCTACTTGCAAACCCGCATCGTCTGTTTCCATAACAACATCGAGTAGGATGATGGCCGCATCAGGATGATCATCAATCAACTTTTTCGCTTCTGCGCCGGAATAAGCACTAATAAACTCCAAGCGTCTATCTTGAAACTTAAAATCACTCAACGCTAAACGCGTAACAGCATGAACCTCGGGTTCATCATCAACAATTAGAACTTTCCATGTTCCTTGCTCTTCACTTACTACTTCAGGTGGTTGTTCATTTGAAAATAAAAAATCTTCCATCACAAAGAGTTCCTTAAAACATATGCAAACAAACAACGGGGCTATTTTTAATAAGTTAAGGCCATTGTCCGAAAGTTACGCGGTCGTTATTACCAAGATCTTTCACTGTGCTTACATTTATAAACGCCATTTGGTTGAATATATGGCGAACAGCTGCACTTTGCTCAAATCCGTGTTCAATTAAAAGATAGCCATTAGAATGTAAATAGTCACGTGATTGCGTAATTATTTGTTTAATATCAGCTAATCCAGCATCATCTGCAACCAATGCAGACAAAGGCTCAAAGCGCACATCACCTTGATGCAAGTGTTTATCGTTATATTCTATATAGGGAGGGTTGGTTACAATTAGATCAAATTTTTTATTATTTAACGCGCTAAACCAATTGCTTTGTTTAACACACACATTATTTATCGCTAATCGTTTTTGATTACGTTTGGCCAGTGCTACCGCATCATCAATACGATCAACGGCAATAATATCCCATGTAGGCATTTCACTACCAAGCGCAAGTGCAATTGCTCCAGTGCCTGTGCCTAAATCGAGCACTTTGGCGTCATTTGGTACATTACATGAAAGCGCAAGCTCAACTAAGGTTTCTGTATCAGGGCGAGGAATGAGCGTTGTTGGATTTACTTCAAGCTGTAAACTCCAAAACTCACGATATCCTGTAATGTGCGAAACAGGCTCGCCGTTTAAACGACGCTCACATGCACGCTCAAACGCTTGTGATTGCTCATCCGTTAATTGTTTTTCTGGCCAAGTAAATAAATAACTACGTGGCTTTTGTAAAATATTAAGCAGTAGTACTTGAGCATCTAACTTTGCGCTATCACTACTTGATGCTAATAAATTAGCACCGGTAGTAATAGCGTTTTCAACAGTGAGGTTCACAATTAATCGTCGCCCATCGCTGCTAATAAGTCGGCCTGATGCTCTTGCATTAGCGGCTCAACCACAGCACCTAAATCACCGGCTACCACTTCGTTTAAACGATAAAGCGTTAAGTTAATACGGTGATCGGTAATACGCCCCTGCGGGTAGTTGTATGTGCGAATACGCTCAGAACGATCGCCACTGCCCACTAAATTACGACGTTCAGACGCCTCAGCAGCATGACGTTTTTCATCTTCAGCCTGTTGCAAACGCGCCGCCAATACCGACATCGCTTTTGCACGGTTTTTATGTTGAGAGCGCTCATCTTGACACTCAACCACAACACCGGTTGGTAAATGGGTAATACGAATGGCAGAGTCGGTTTTATTAACGTGCTGACCACCCGCGCCCGATGCTCTAAAGGTATCAACTTTAATATCGGCCGTATTGATTTCGATGGCTTCTGCTTCTGGTACTTCAGCCATTACAGCAACAGTACAGGCGGAGGTATGTACGCGCCCTTGTGACTCAGTTTCTGGGACGCGCTGTACACGGTGCACGCCTGATTCAAATTTTAATTGCCCATAAACACCTTCACCGCTGATGTTAGCAATTACTTCTTTGTAACCACCGTGCTCACCTTCGTTGGTGGTAACAATCTCTACTTTCCATTTTTTTGTTTCTGCGTAACGGCTGTACATTCTGAATAAGTCGCCAGCAAAAATAGCAGCTTCATCGCCCCCTGTTCCTGCACGAACCTCTAAAAATACATTGTTGTTGTCTCTCGGATCTTTAGGCAACATAAGCACTTGAATGTCGTCTTCTAAAGTCGAAATCTGTGCTTTTGCTTCTTTGTATTCTTCTTGTGCCATTTCACGCATTTCAGGATCTGAATCTTTTAGCATTTCTTCAGCGCTACTCAAGTCTTCTTGTGCTTGCTGGTATGCTAAAAACGTTTTCACCACTTCTTCAAGCTCAGAGTATTCTTTTGAAAGAGTACGGAAGCGGTTTTGATCACTAATGACCGATGGGTCACTTAGTAGCGCTTGAACTTCTTCGTAGCGCTCAACTAAGGTTTCTAATTTACGATAAACGGACTCTTTCATTTAACTGTTATTCCTGATCTATACCTAACATTTTTTTCAATTGGTTTAACTGAGCCACTTCACCTTTTTTCGCTGCATCTTGGATGGCACGGGTAGGCGCGTGCATTAAGCGATTGGTTAATTTATTGGCCAGCTCTAAAATTACTTTTTCTGCATCTTTACCTGTATTTAGCTGACTAAGCGCCCTATCTACAAGTTCTGCTTTTGTTGTTTGTACATCATTACGGTAATGGCGAATTAAATCCACTGAATCAAGCGAGCGCAACCACATAAAAAACTCTTTGGTGCGCTCACTAATAATAATTTGTGCTTGCTCAGCCGCTTGTTCACGAGCAGCCATGTTTTCACTAACAATCGCTTGTAAGTCATCGACCGAGTACAAGTAGGCGTCGTCGAGTTCACCGACTTGGCTTTCAATATCGCGTGGTACAGCTATATCAATAAACAGCATCGGCTTATAGCGGCGTTGTTTAAGTGCTTGCTCAACTACACCTTTACCAATAATAGGTAAAGTGCTGGCGGTGGAGCTAATCACAATATCAGCTTGATGCAAACGTTCAGGCAATTGTGCCAACGCAATAACATCGGCTGATACTTCATCGGCTAAACTGCGCGCTCTTTCTATTGTTCTGTTGGCAACAGTAATTTTTTGCGGTTCATTTTGGTATAAATGTTTTGCTACCAGCTCTATGGTTTCACCGGCACCAATGAGTAACACCTTGGTTTTATCTAGCTTTCCATAAATATGCTTTGCTAAATTAACTGCCGCAAAGGCAACTGATACTGCACTGGCACCAATGTTGGTTTCGGTACGGACTTCTTTTGCCACCGAAAACGTTTTTTGAAACAAACGATCAAACGTAACGCCCACCGCATCATGAGTTTTGGCACTATTATAGGCTTGTTTTATTTGCCCTAAAATTTGTGGTTCGCCTAACACCAGCGAGTCAAGCCCACAGGCTACACGCATCAAATGGTTTATTGCAGCGCTGTCTTCATGACAGTAGATATTTTTACTCAGTTCATGTTCATCTAAACCATGGAAACTGGCCAACCATTGCAACAATGTTTGGGAATTTTGCTGCGCAAGGCTACAATACACTTCAGTGCGATTACAGGTAGAGACAATAACCGCTTCATTAAAGTCGGCATGGCCACTTAATTGTTGTAGCGCCTCTGAAATTTGCTCAGGCGAAAAGGCCACTTTTTCTCGTAATTCTACGGATGCGGTTTTGTGATTAATACCAAGTGCTATTATGGTCATATCTGCCAAATATTGCTGAGCCCTACTACATAGGCGGCAATTTTATCAAAAATCTCAGGAATATGGAAAGTAAGGAACAACATTTGACTCGACAATATTTTATTTTAACCCTGTTATTTATTTTTTTAACGGGCTGCGCCAATAAAAACAACTACAATACAGAAGCTTACGAAGACTGGAAGTTACGTCTTAGTACACAAAAAACTTGGCAGGTGGAAGGTAAATTAGCGTTTATTAGCCCTGATGAGCGCCAATCTGCTAACTTAAATTGGCAACAAACACAAAATAGTAATCATTTAGTGTTAACCACATTTATTGGCACCCGAATTTTATCGCTCAAACAAACCGCAGTGGGGGCTGAATTAATATTTGATGACCAACCGTATTTTGATACTAATGCGAGTAGACTTTTACAACGCTTAACGGGGTTTACTTTACCGGTAAATAACGCCGGCCCATGGTTAAAAGCCACTATTGACGATCAAACCTTAGAAGTCGATCAATTAGGCCGTGCTAAAAGCGTGTTATGGTTTGATGACGCTGGCAAAAAATGGCAAATAAACTACACCAGTTACATACAAAAACACGGTTTTTGGTTACCTAACGCGCTAACCTTAACACATGAAAAGATTAAAATTAAAATCAAACTCTACGATTGGCAGTTTAACTAATTATGAATACTCCCTTTGAACTTTCGCTGATTGCGCCGGCGAAGCTAAATTTATTTTTACATATTAATGGTCGCCGTGATGATGGCTATCATGAATTAGAAACCCTGTTTACATTTTTGAACTATGGCGACGAGCTCCATTTTACGCTTACTAATGATAAAAATATTAGTATTAGCGGTGACACTCATGGCATTGCACTAACTGACAACTTAATTTATAAAGCAGCTTTATTATTGCAAACTCAGTGTAAAGTGAATTTAGGTGCAAAAATAAATTTAACTAAACGTTTGCCTATGGGCGGAGGTGTTGGTGGTGGTTCATCCGATGCCGCAACAACACTTTTAGCGCTAAATACACTATGGAATACCGCTCTTACACTAGATGAACTTGCAGATTTAGGCTTGAAGCTCGGTGCAGACGTACCTGTATTCATTAAAGGTAAAAGTGCCATAGCACATGGCGTTGGCGAGCAATTAGAGTATGTTAAATTGCCACAAAAATGGTACTGCGTTGTTTTTCCAAACCAGCATGTCAGTACTGCACAAATATTTACTCACCCCGATTTAAAACGTGACACGCCTAAACTTTTAGGTGACTGGCAACAGCAGGTTTTAACTAACGATTGTGAGCCTTTAGTGAAAAAGCTGTGTCCCGAGGTTGAAAAAACCCTGCAGTGGTTGCTAAAATACGCCCCATCAAAGATGACCGGAACAGGTTCATGTTGTTTTGTTGAATTTGCTAGTCAAGTTCAAGCACAAGATGTACTTGCTAATCTCCCCCATACTTGGCAGGGATTTATCGCATCAAGCGTTAATACTTCTCCTGCTCACACGGAGTTAGCCGCCATCATTGATAAATGAAGTAACGTACAAGTAATCATAAGTTAACCTACTTTGTTCATTCAATGTAAGTTAGTCCAAAAATTCAGTGCCTGAGGAACCCTACCGTGCCTGACATGAAGCTCTTCGCTGGTAACGCAACACCTGACCTAGCTCAAAAAGTTGCAAAACGTTTATATATTGAATTAGGCGATGCTGTTGTTGGCCGTTTTAGTGACGGTGAGATCAGTGTTCAAATTAATGAAAATGTTCGTGGCTCGGATGTTTTTATCTTACAATCAACCTGTGCCCCTACTAACGATAACCTAATGGAACTTATCGTTATGGTTGATGCGCTACGCCGTGCATCTGCCGGTCGTATCACTGCTGTTATTCCTTATTTTGGTTATGCTCGTCAAGATCGTCGTGTACGTTCTGCGCGTGTGCCAATTACAGCTAAAGTGGTTGCAGATTTCTTATCAAGTGTAGGTGTTGACCGCGTTCTTACGGTTGATTTACATGCTGAGCAAATCCAAGGCTTCTTCGATGTACCAGTAGATAACGTATTTGGCAGCCCGGTATTATTAGAAGATATGAAAAACCGCGACTTTGATGACGTGGTTGTTGTATCACCTGATATTGGTGGTGTTGTACGTGCCCGTGCAATTGCAAAACTATTAAACGATACCGACCTAGCTATTATTGATAAACGTCGCCCTCAAGCTAACGTTTCTCAAGTAATGCATATTATTGGTGACGTTGAAGGTCGTGATTGTATTATTGTTGATGACATGATTGATACCGGTGGTACATTGTGTAAAGCCGCTGAAGCTCTTAAAGAGCATGGTGCTAAACGCGTATTTGCTTACGCTACTCACCCTATTCTTTCTGGTACAGCTGCAGAAAACTTACGTAACTCTGTGATTGATGAAGTGATTGTAACTGACTCAATTCCACTGTCTGACGAACTAAAAGCGCTTGATATTGTAAAAGTATTAACACTTGCAGATATGTTAGCAGAGACTATTCGTCGCATTAGCAACGAAGAATCTATCTCGGCAATGTTTGAACACTAAAGTTAAACATTAATGAGTATAAAAGCGCCTTTTGGCGCTTTTTTTGTAAGCGATGTTTATTTTATAAACCCGCAGTGGTATGATAGCGCGCCTTTTGGCTAGGGACCTTGGTCGCAAAGGCCCTAACACTTTTAATTATTGGAGACATCATGTCTAACACAACTTATACTTATGACGCTGAACTTCGCGTAGAAACTGGTACTGGTGCGAGCCGCCGCCTACGTCGCGAAGACAAAGTGCCGGCAATCCTTTATGGAGCTGATAAAGAAGCGGTATCGCTTACTTTTGCTCATAAAGATATGATCAAAGCACAAGAAGACGAAGGCTTTTACACTCACATCCTTACATTAAATGTAGGTGGCGAGAAAGTTGAAGCAATCTTAAAAGATATCCAACGTCACCCTTTCAAGCCTAAGCTTACTCACCTTGATTTCCAACGTGTAGACGCAACTCATAAACTAGTAACTAAGGTTCCTTTACACTTCATCGGTGAAGAGAAAGTAACTAAGTTAGGTGCAACTGTTGTTCACCAGTTAACTGAAGTTGAGATTTCTTGTCTTCCTAAGTCACTTCCAGAATTCATCGAAGTAGACGTATCTGATCTTGTTGCTGGTGATTCAATCCACCTTACAGATCTTGCGTTCCCTAAAGGTGTTCAATCTGTTGAGCTTGGTAAAGGCGAAGGCCACGATCAGTCTATCGTTACTATCAAAGCTAACAAAGCAGCTCCAACTGAAGACGACGCTTCAGACGCTGCAGAATAATATTTAAGGTCTCGCACCTTGAATTCTATTCAAATGCTTGTGGGCCTGGCTAATCCAGGCCCCGAATACGCAAATACACGCCACAACGCAGGTGCTTGGTTCATTCAAGAACTCGCTGCACGCTACAACTGCACGCTAAAACACGACCCTAAATATCACGGCCTTACTGGTAAAGTGATTATTCAAGGCAAAGAATTCAAATTACTGATCCCCACCACTTACATGAACTTAAGTGGCAAAGCGGTGAGTAGTTTAGCCAATTTTTTTAAAATCCCAGTGGAAGACATACTTGTCGCCCATGATGAATTGGATTTAGACCCGGGCGTTGCTAAATTAAAAAAAGGCGGCGGACATGGCGGTCATAATGGCTTAAAAGACATTATTGCAAAAATGGCAAATCAAAAAGACTTTATGCGCTTACGCATAGGTGTAGGTCATCCAGGACATCGCGAAATGGTCACCGGTTGGGTGCTTGGTAAAGCAGCCAAGGACGATCAAGAAAAAATGGATGCCGCAGTTGATGAAGCAGTTCGTTGTATGGAAATACTTGCTAAAGACGGTGTGTTAAAAGCACAAAACAGACTACATTCGTTTAAACCCTAATTTTTGGGTATACGTACGCACGTATTAAACGAATCTAAACAAGGTATCTTACTATGGGTTTTAAATGTGGCATCGTTGGCTTGCCTAATGTTGGTAAATCAACACTTTTCAATGCATTGACTAAAGCGGGTATTGAAGCCGCTAACTTTCCTTTTTGTACCATTGAACCTAATACAGGTGTGGTACCGGTGCCAGATCCTCGCCTAGACGAACTTGCTAAAATTGTTAACCCGCAACGTATTATTACAACTAGTATGGAATTTGTGGATATTGCAGGTTTAGTTAAAGGTGCATCGAAAGGTGAAGGCCTAGGCAATCAGTTTTTAGCAAATATTCGTGAAACAGATGCGATTGGCCATGTAGTTCGTTGTTTTGAAGATGAAAACGTTATTCACGTTGCTGGTACTATCGACCCTGCGGACGATATTGACGTGATCAACACCGAGCTAGTACTTGCTGATATGGACAGTGCTGATAAAGCAATATTCCGTAATGCGAAAAAAGCAAAAGGTGGCGATAAAGACGCAAAAGAGCAAAATGCGGTACTTGAAAAAGTAAAAGTGCATCTTGATGAAGGCTTAACTTTACGTTCTTTAGCGCTAACAAAAGAAGAAAAAGCAGCCATTGCGCCTATTAACTTCCTAACTATCAAGCCAACTATGTATATTGCTAACGTGGCTGAAGACGGATTTGAAAATAACCCACTACTTGATCGTGTCCGTGAAATAGCGGCTGCTGAGGATGCGGTTGTTGTGCCTGTGTGTGCAGCTATCGAATCTGAGCTATCTGAGCTTGACGAAGAAGACAAATTAGAGTTTATGGCTGACCTAGGTCTTGAAGAGCCAGGACTTAACCTTGTTATTCGTGGTGGCTATGAGCTACTACATTTGCAAACTTACTTTACTGCGGGTGTAAAAGAAGTACGTGCATGGACTATCCCAGTAGGTGCAACAGCGCCACAAGCAGCTGGTAAAATTCATACCGACTTTGAACGTGGCTTTATCCGCGCACAAACAATTGCTTTTGATGACTTTATTGCATTTAAAGGTGAAAGCGGTGCAAAAGAAGCAGGTAAAATGCGCCAAGAAGGTAAAGAGTACATCGTTAAAGATGGCGATGTAATGAACTTCTTGTTCAACGTATAATTAAACATTGCACCACGTTAAGTGGCTCATTGTTTTTTAAAGGCTCGTTTTTACGAGCCTTTTTATTTTTCAGCCGAATAAAAGTAATAATTAGTCTACCCTTACTATAGGCTTAGAATTGTAAGGCAAAGCCAAAATTACAATACAAAGCTCACAAAGAGTGTTAAAAAAGCAACGTTTTAATTAAAAAGTAGCCGGTTAGCCTATTTTTCCTGCAAACAAACCAACTTAAGTGTTTTTTTGCAAAAAAGGTGTTGACGAATTTGGGGCATATCAGCATAATACGCCCCGCACTCAGCGATGAAGTGTTAACAAAAAAGATGGCTAAGTAGCTCAGCTGGTTAGAGCACATCACTCATAATGATGGGGTCACAGGTTCAAATCCCGTCTTAGCCACCATTTACTTTTTGTTGCTCAATGAAGAGTTTAAAATAACTACCATTTCTTTGATTTATTCAAAGTGATAATACGGGAGTTGAGGAATTAGCAGTTGTCTTGAATTAGACGCTGGATTTAGGTTCTAAAACATTGTTACCTGTATACTCGATGCGGGAGTGGCGGAATTGGTAGACGCGCTGGATTTAGGTTCA
>NZ_PNCN01000074.1:0-16365 GCF_005886135.1 Pseudoalteromonas sp. S4741
TTGCCCGTTGCCCGTTGCCCATTGCCCATTGCCCATTGCCCATTGCCCATTGCCCGCAGATATCTATTTTCTTTTATTTTAGCTACAATGCGCAGCCATCAATTTATAGGTAAATACCCACAGTGACCCAGAGTTTAAAAAATTCAGTTTTAGCATTACGTGCCCAGCAAATAAGTGAATCTCGACGTGAGTTTAATGCCCGTGGTGGAAAAATGGATCGCTGTGATCAATGCTTAATTGCCAAGCATTACTGTATTTGTGAGGGCGCTGAGTACGCAAGCTGCAACGCTGCAGTATGCTTACTTATGTATCACAATGAAAGTTTTAAACCGTCTAATACAGGGCGTTTAATTGCGGAAATAGTTCCTGATAATCATGCGTTTCGTTGGGATAGAACCTCCCCAGAACCTGCTTTATTAGCATTATTGAATAATGATAAATATCAGCCTTTTGTGATTTTTCCGGCTGAAGATGTTGAAACTGATAGGGTGGTAACCCAGGTTGAAACGCATGCAGGTAAACAGCCATTGTTTATATTTTTAGATGGTACATGGCGAGAAGCTAAAAAAATGATTCGTAAGAGTCCTTATTTAGATAACTTACCTGTGCTTTCTATTACCGCAGAAAAACTCTCAGATTACCGATTACGTGTAGCGCCCCATGCTCATCAGTTAGGAACGGCAGAAGTAGCTATTATGGTATTAGCATTGGCCGGTGAAGTTGATGCGAGCACTAAATTAGAGCAGCATTTTATTAAGTTTCGCGACGCTTATTTACTTGGTAAACGTAATAAAGGCAGGCCCGAATAAAGTGCAGAGTATTAATACGAAAAAGCTGAATTTGACGCTTGAGTATAGCCTAAACATATATAATTTGGCTGACCGCTGACTTTCAGGCAAAAGAAAAGCGCGAACCATCTCTAGTCGCGCTTGCGGAATCTTCTAACTTTGTTGCATCCTGCAATTGAACCTAATCAACTCCAATTTTTACGATCCGTGTTATTACAATATTACTTTCTAGTTCTATGTAATATAGGCTATCCGGGCCTGTCTCCATAAATCCCTAAAACATCCTGTAAGGTAAAATCTATTACCAATCCTTATGGCACATCCGAGTGCATTCCCTTTGTTACCATTCCGTTGTGTTGCCTTTAAGGCCTGTCCTTTTTGTTCCCTATCCTTTATAAACAACTATTCCGCTGTTGTTATCCATTATGCATCATCCTGATGCTATCCCTTGTGCAACAATCCATTGCGATACTCATCCTGAGCCTGTCCTTAAATCCCTGTTATCCTAAAAACCAAACCTTGGTATTCGAGTAGTTAATCCGTTTCCATTTACTCGGTAAGCGTCGTTGCTTATTTATGGGTTAATTATAGAGAGTGATTTGCAGTAAATGTAGGATAAAACCGCTTATGGTTTATGTTCTTACAAATGAAATATATTTAAATAACTTAAAATACAATAGCTTAGTTTGTTTTTAGGGTGCTGTGCAGGGTGTTTTTACTCATTTGCTGTCATAAGCGTAAGAGATATCTTACAGGGGTTTTCTTTTTTGGGCGTATTTATCACGAAGTGATTATATAAAGTGTGCACTTTTTAGTTCATCGCGGTAAAATTAATGATAATAATTATTAGTCAGGTAAGAAAATATGAAAAAAACACTCGCGCTTGTTGTTGGGTTAATTATCTCAGCACCTGCTGTTGCAACCGATGTTGTGAATATTTACTCATTTAGACAACCTTTTTTAATTAAACCTATTTTAGATGATTTTACACAGCAAACAGGCATTAAAACTAATGTTGTGTTTGCTAAAAAAGGCCTAATCGAGCGTGTTAAGCGTGAAGGCAAACACAGTAAAGCAGATTTAGTTTTAACGTCTAACTTTAGTGCGTTAATTCAGTTAGAAGAGCTAAAGCTAACGCAAACTATTGATAGTGAGCAGGTTAATAATAATGTGCCGGCTGCATTTCGTGATGGCGATGGTCAGTGGGTGGCGCTCACTAAGCGAGTGCGAAATGTTTACTCTTCAAAAGAGCGTTTAGGTCCATTACCTAAGCTGAGTTATGAAGATTTAGCCGAACCTGAATATAAAGGTCAAATTTGTACTCGCTCTGGTAAACACCCTTATAATTTAGGGTTAGTGGCTTCTATGATTGCTCATCATGGTGAAGTCCAGACTAAAACATGGCTTGAGGGTGTAAAAGCGAATTTAGCGCGTAAGCCGCAGGGAAATGACCGTGCGCAAGTTAAAGCCGTTAAAGAAGGTTTATGTAATTTAGCTTTAGGTAACAGTTACTACTTAGGTAAAATGTTGCAAGATGAAGCGCAAAAACCGTGGGCAGATGCGGTTAATATTAATTTTCCAAACCAAACTAACCGTGGTTCGCATATTAACGTATCGGGTGCGGTAATTACTAAGTATGCTAAAAACCCTGAAAATGCCTTGAAACTTATAGAGTATATGACCGACAATAAGGCGCAAAATATGTATGCCTCGCTCAATATGGAGTACCCGGTCAAGCCAGGTGTTAAGCTTTCAAGTTTGGTTGCATCATGGGGAAGCTTTAAGGAAGACAGCTTACCGCTTGATGAAATTAGCAAATATCGTCCATTAGCCCTTAAGCTAATTGATGAGGTGAAGTTCGATCTTTAATGACTTATAAATTTCAGCTGTCGAAGTGGCAGCTTATTGCGTGGTCGACGGGTTTATTACTGTCGACCCCGTTGTTTTTTCTACTAGTAGAATCTTTACAAGGCGACTCAGAGGTATTTACCCACCTGTGGAATACCGTGCTGTGGGACTATATAAGTAATACCGTATTGCTGGTTTTAGGTGTAGGGTTACTTAGTTGCCTGATTGCGTTGCCACTGGGTTGGCTCACCGCTTATTGCCGTTTTCCTGGCAAACAACAGTTTGAATGGGCACTGATGCTGCCACTTGCCATGCCTACCTATATTATTGCTTATGTGTACACGGATTTACTCGACTATGCGGGGCCGGTACAAATAACTCTAAGAGAGTGGTTTGGTTGGCAGTCGCCAAGTGACTACTGGTTTTTTGATATACGCACCTTACCAGGGGCAATTGTTATGATTGCGCTGGTACTCTACCCGTATTTATATTTAATTTTTAAAACTGCACTGCGAGAACAATCTTTTAAGTTAGTCCAAGCCAGTCAGTTAATGGGGCTAAATGCATGGAAAAGCTTTTTTAAAGTCAGCCTTGTATTATCCCGTGGTGCCATTGTAGCGGCCCTTGCTTTGATCAGCATGGAAACCATGGCTGATTTTGCCACCGTAAGCTATTTTGCTGTCAGTACATTAACCACCGCCGTATACGATACCTGGTTTGGCTATTATTCATTAACTGCAGCAGCAAAAATTTCAGGGGTGATGTTACTACTGCTGTTCTTAGCATTGATCACCGAGCGTTTTAGCCGTCGTAACCAAGCGGTGTTTGAGCGTCAATCGAGCGTGAACAGTGAAGCGCTTTATATCCTCAAAGGCAAGTCTGCGTGGCTAGCAACTGGGTTTTGTAGCTTTATTTTAATTATTTCGTTTATTATTCCGATGGTTGTATTGCTCAAATATGCAGTGATGTATTTTGATCAAGCGTGGAATAGTGAGTTTTTTAGCTATGCATGGCAAAGTTTAAAAGTGGCGGCTGTAGTCAGTGTGGTGACTATTATACTGAGTGTTTTAGTGGTGTTTTATCAGCGCATTGCAAAACAAAAAAATCCATTAATACCCGGGCGTTTGGCTAGTACGGGCTATGCGTTACCCGGCACAGTATTAGCGATAGCGGTATTGTTGCCACTCACCCTATTAGAAAATACTATTAACCGCACTTTAGCTCCTTATGATTTAGATATTGGCTTATTACTTACTGGTAGCTTACTCACTATTATTTTTGCTTATATAGTGCGGTTTTACGCCGTTGCACACGGAGCTATTGAGTCGAGCTTTTCACGCATTAGTCCCTCCCTTGATATGGCAAGCCAGTCAATGGGAAAAAGCCAAGGGCGCACATTATGCTTAGTGCACTTACCTTTATTACGCCGAGGCTTATTAACCGCCGGTTTATTGGTCTTTATCGAGTGTATGAAAGAGCTACCCGCAGCTTTGTTGTTAAGGCCTTTTGATTTTGAAAGCTTAGCAACTCATGTGTTTCAGTATGTAAGCGATGAACAATTAGAGCTGGCCTCTATATCGGCTTTGTTTATTGTGGTGGTGGGGTTTATTCCGTTATATTTTATTAACCGTTCAATGGAGCAGCGTAGCTAAATGAGTAGTTTGATTTTACAAGGCGTGAGCTATGCATATAACGGGACTAAGGTGATAGATAATTTAGATTTAACCTTAGGTAAAGACGAAATAGTGTGTTTACTCGGAGCCAGTGGCTGCGGTAAAACCACCACACTTAAAGCCATTGCAGGATTAATTGAAGCCAAACAAGGGCAAGTATTTATTGATGGTAAGCTAGTCAGTGATGCTAATACGTTTGTTTCACCTGAGCATCGTAATATTGGCATGATGTTTCAAGACTATGCGTTATTTCCGCATTTAACGGTGGCTAATAATATTGGCTTTGGCCTAAGCGGCATGAGCAAAGCAGATAAACACGCACGCGTAAGTGAAATGCTAAAGCTGGTACACTTGGTAGGCTGCGCCGATAGATTCCCTCATCAACTCTCTGGTGGGCAACAGCAGCGAGTAGCGATTGCACGTGCATTAGCTTATAAACCTAGCTTACTGTTACTTGACGAGCCATTTTCTAATATTGATACCCAAGTACGATTTGAGTTAATTGCCGACATTAGACGCATTATTAAGGCGCAGCAAGTATCGGCTGTGTTTGTTACTCACTCAAAAGAAGAGGCGTTTGCTTTTTCAGATACGCTTGCGGTTATGCACCAAGGTAAAATTGCGCAGCAAGGTACGCCAGAACAGCTTTTTGCTAAACCACGTTCAAAGGAGGTTGCAGAGTTTCTGGGTCAGGGCATATACTTAAGCGCCACCGCATTAACCGCCACTGAATATCAAACGCAGTTTGGGGTGGTTGAATCAATACAGCCACAGCAGCATGGCGTGGCGGATAAGGGCGTTATTTATGTGCGTCCGCATCAACTTGAACTTGTTAGTAATAACGATACTCAACAGCAATGTGAGCGGGTTAGTATATTAAGTAGTCGCTTTATTGGCTCTGCTTATGTATACACTGTGGTTATTGCTGAGCAAGAAATAGAAGTTGCAGCTCAGTATGGCCAGTCATTTGAAATTAATGAACAGGTTATAATAAAAATAAAACCGCACACGGTGAATTTTTTTTAATCGTAATTAATCGCTGTGTTTTGCTCTAAAAAGTAAGGAATGACAATGGCGCAAGCGCAATCAGGGATTTGTGCTGAAGCAAACTTACACGGTTTGCACTTATTTTTTAATGTACTTGATGGTCACGACGAACTACTTCGCGCTAAGCTTAAAAAAGTGAGCGATATTGAAGATGAGTTTAGTGATCAGTTCTCTGAATCTATGCTTTCTTGTATGGTCGCCATTGGCGCGCAATATTGGCCACACATTCTGCCTGATTATATGCCAAGTGAGCTGCGAGGCTTTCCTAATATTACCCATAGCGATTTTGTGATGAGTGCAAGGCCATGCGATTTATTTGTGCAAATCCGCTCAGACAGAGAAGATGTAAACCACCTGTTTGCATTGCAAATATTAAAACTTTTCAACCCTGATGTTGAGCTGGTGGAGCAAATTCGAAATTTTCGTTTTTTAGATGGCCGTGATTTTAATGGTTTTATTTATGCGGGCGATACTCCGCATGGTCGTCAAAAACGGGTAACGGCCCTCGTTAATAAGCCCGATAGCTTTGAAGATCAAGGCAGCTATATTCATGTTCAGCGCTATAAGCATGACTTAACGTTATGGCAGCACTTGTCGTTGCAAGAACAAGAACAAATAATGGGGCGTACTCGTCTCGACAATACCCTAATAAGCCCCGCACTTGAAAGCAGCCATGCGACTCGAAGTGAATTAAAAGATGAACAGGGACAAGCATTATTACTAAATCAAAGTATGCCTTATGGCGACGTGTATGAGCAGGGAATGTTAATGATTATGTGCTCGGCTAAAGGGGATGCATTCGAGAAAGTGCTCAACAGCCGTTTAGGGCAGGGGGAGCATTACGATCATTGGCTTGACTTTACTCAAGCAGATATGGGCTCTGCGTTTTTTGCACCCTCAGTGCGATTTTTAAAGCAGTTATAAAACAAGCCAGTAACGGCTACGTATTAGCATAGCCGTAACAATGATAACCAAACGTGTTTAAACCGTATCAAACAAAATACGCACACGCTCTAATGTGAGGTCTATTTCTGATACTTTCGCTGGCGCAATAAAAATAGTGTCATCGCCGGCAATTGTTCCTAATACGCCATCTGCTTTACCTAATGAGTCAAGTAAACGGGCAATTAGCTGCGCAGCGCCTGGGCTGGTGCGAATAATAATCATCATTTCGTTATGCATAATGTCAATAACTAACTGGCGTAACGGGCTTTTAGCGGTTGGTACACCCATTTCGGCAGGTAAACAGTACACCATTTCTTGTTTTGCATTGCGGGTACGTACCGCGCCAAACTTACTTAACATCCGCGACACTTTACTTTGGCTAATATTATCAAAGCCTTGTTCTTTTAATGCGTCGACTATTTCGCCTTGTGAGCCAAAATTTTCTTCTTTTAAAAGTGCTTTAAAGGCTTTTACCAATGCTTCTTGTTTGTCTTGTGGTTGCATAGTGTCTAGTTAGTTATGTTGTCGATACTGCAAATTCTACACAAAAATGCATATTTATGCAGCAGTTGTTTAGGTTTTGCTGCGTTTAAACAGTAAAGTTTACAACTATGGTCGAAAATATAGTTAAAATAGGCAGGATAAATTTGTTTTTAGTCGCTAATTTCTTTATCTTATGAACCACAAATATTTCCTTCCTCAAATCACGGAGAATTCCAATGAAAGTTGCTGTATTAGGTGCTGCAGGTGGTATCGGTCAAGCGTTGTCTTTATTATTAAAAACAGGCTTACCAGCTGGTTCAGAATTATCACTATATGATGTTGCGCCAGTAGTTCCTGGTGTTGCTGTTGACCTTTCTCATATCCCAACAGATGTAAAAGTTGAAGGTTTTGGTGCAGATGCACTAGATAAAGCATTAACAGGTTGTGATATTGTTTTAATCCCAGCGGGTATGCCGCGTAAGCCAGGTATGGATCGTGCAGATTTATTTAATGTTAACGCAGGTATCATTAAAACATTAGCAGAAGGCATTGTTGCTAACTGTCCTAAAGCGCTTGTAGGTATTATCACTAATCCAGTTAACGGCACTGTACCGATTGTTGCTGAAGTATTCAAAAAAGCAGGTACTTACGATGCTAAGCGTGTATTTGGTATTACAACACTCGATGTTATCCGTTCTGAAGCGTTTATTGCTGAACTTAAAGGCGTAGACGTAGCAAGTGTTAAAGTACCAGTGATTGGTGGCCACTCAGGCACAACCATTCTACCGTTACTTTCTCAAGTTGAAGGTGTTACTTTCACTGATGAAGAAGTGGCTACACTAACTCCTCGTATCCAAAATGCAGGTACTGAAGTAGTTAATGCTAAAGCGGGCGGTGGTTCTGCAACATTATCTATGGGTGCTGCAGCAGCACGTTTTTGTATGTCTCTAGTTAAAGGCCTACAAGGTGAAGACGTTGTAGATTATGCATACGTTGCTGTTGAAAATGGCGATGCAGAGTACTTTGCACACCCAGTACGTTTAGGCAAAAATGGCGTAGAAGAAATTCTTTCTTACGGCACTTTAAGCGCATTTGAAGAGCAAGCTAAAAATGACATGCTTGAAACGCTGAAAAAAGATATCAAAGAAGGTGTTGATTTTATGGCGTAATAGCCAAAATTAACCAATAAAAAAGCCTGCGTTTGCAGGCTTTTTTATTGCTCGGAATTATCTACACAGTATTACTTAGTGGTCGCGGTCAACCGCTATTCTAGCTAAGCTAATTAGTGCTTGCTTGTAACTCGACTCCGCTAAGCAATCTAAACAGGCAATTGCTTTATTAGCTTCTTGCTCGGCTTTCTCCATGGTGAACTCAAGGGCATTGGTATGTTTGAGCGCAGCCAGTATCTCGTCAAGGTGCTCCATACCATTACAGTGCTCAATAGCGTCTCTTATTAACTGTGTTTGATGCTCACTACCGTGTTGCATTGCATATATAAGAGGTAACGTCGGCTTACCTTCAGCTAAATCATCGCCAATGTTTTTACCAAGTTGGTCGGCATCAGCGTTGTAATCTAAAACATCATCCACTAACTGAAAAGCAGTACCTAAATGCATACCATACAAATTAAGTGCCTCTAGTACAGTATCGTCTTGGTCAGTAATAATGGCCGCAAGGCCCGTCGCTGCTTCAAATAGCTTGGCGGTTTTAGAATAAATAACCTGCATATAACTGGCTTCAGTGGTATCAGGGTCGTTGCAGTTCATTAATTGCAGCACTTCACCTTCAGCAATAATGTTGGTTGCATCAGCCAGTACTTGCATTATTTGCATTTTACCAAGACCCACCATTAGCTGAAACGAGCGGGTGTAAATAAAATCACCCACCAGTACGCTAGCAGCATTACCAAACTCAGCATTTGCTGTAGGTGTGCCACGGCGCAAATTAGATTCATCTACAACATCATCATGTAAAAGCGTTGCGGTATGAATAAATTCAATGATAGTTGCTAGCGTAATGTGATCTTTGCCTTGGTAACCTAGCGCTTTAGCCGCCAAAATAGCCAACATAGGGCGAACACGTTTGCCACCGCTGTTAACAATATACAAACCAAGTTGATTAACTAACGCCACATCTGAGCGCATTTGCGCATGTATTAGTTGATTGACGTCATTCATATCGCTTTCGATTAACGCCTGGATAGCTTTTATATCCATTGATCTCCGAGCCAATTTTAATGTGTGAACGGCGCAGATTGTACAACAAAAAATGCATTAGCTCGATATTTTGTGATGATTCCTTAAAAAAACACCCTTAATTAGGTTAAATAACCTATTAACCTTGTGAATAATTGATTAAACACCCTGGTTTAATTTTGAATCACCCTTGGTGGTTAATTGAACTACATAGGCTCGCTTTGCTATTGCTAATTTATTTTCTGTAACCGTTAAAAAGCGCTTGGCAAAGGGGGATTTTAATATAAAATAGGGGAAATATTGAATTGCTCTCAATGCAGCTACTTTTTATTCATTTAATTACAAAAAGAGGCTTGCTAGTTTTTACGCATTAGCGTAAACTTCGCGCCCTATTGAAGAATATTTTAGTTGCGTCGATTTGAGGGCGCACAGACGGAGTTAATTATGTACGCGGTTTTCCAAAGTGGTGGTAAACAGCACCGTGTGACTGAAGGTCAAACAATTCGTCTTGAGAAATTAGACGTTGAAACTGGTGCAGCAGTTGAATTTGATTCAGTACTTTTAGTTGCTGATGGTGAGAAGATCGAGATTGGTGTACCGTTCGTAAACGGTGGTAAAGTAACAGCTGAGGTTGTTTCACACGGTCGCGGTGAGAAGATTAAGGTTGTTAAATTTAGACGCCGTAAGCATTCTCGTAAGCAAATGGGCCATCGTCAATGGTTCACAGAAGTTAAAATCACTGGCATTAGCGCTTAATTAGAGGTACTTAGAAATGGCACATAAAAAAGCAGCTGGTAGTACTCGTAACGGTCGCGATTCAGAAAGCAAACGCCTAGGTGTTAAGCGTTTTGGTGGCGAATCAGTTCTAGCGGGTAGCATCATTGTTCGTCAGCGTGGAACTCGTTTCCACCCAGGCGCAAACGTAGGTATCGGTAAAGACCACACTATCTTCGCAAAAGCAGATGGTAAAGTTCAGTTTGAACAAAAAGGTCCTTTAAACCGTAAATACGTAACTATCGTAGCTGAGTAATCAGTAAGGTAGTTAAAAAACCCCGCCTTTGCGGGGTTTTTTGTTTTAAGCATGTTTAAATATATACCCAAGTGTTTTTATGCTCAGTGTGCTCTATAGGCCACTTAGGTATATAATAGAGTTATTAACAAGCCAATCCCTAAAGTGAGTAATCATGAAGTTTGTAGATGAAGTAGAAATTCGCGCAGAAGCTGGTGACGGTGGCAGCGGCATCGTGTCTTTTCGTCGTGAGAAATATGTTCCAGATGGTGGACCTGATGGCGGTGACGGTGGAGACGGTGGTAGTGTTTATCTACAAGCTGATGAAAACTTAAATACCCTTATTGACTATCAATTTGAGCGTTTTCACAGAGCAGAACGCGGTACAAACGGTCAAAGCCGTAATTGTACGGGTAAGAAAGGTGAAGACCTGATCGTTAAAGTGCCTGTTGGTACACGTATTATTGATGTTGATACACAGGAATCATTAGGGGATTTAACCCAAGATGGTCAACGAATTGTGGTTGCAAAAGGCGGTTTCCATGGCTTGGGGAATGCGCGTTTTAAATCAAGTACTAATCGTGCTCCACGTCAAAAAACACTTGGCACACCGGGTGAAGTACGTAACCTTAAGTTAGAGCTAATGCTACTGGCTGATGTCGGCTTACTTGGGTTACCAAATGCAGGTAAATCAACCTTTATCCGCAGTGTGTCAGCTGCAAAACCTAAAGTAGCTGATTATCCATTTACTACGCTGATTCCTAACTTAGGGGTTGTTCGTCCTGAAGCAAACAAATCATTTGTAATTGCTGATATTCCAGGTTTGATTGAAGGCGCGTCAGAGGGAGCGGGATTAGGTATTCGCTTCTTAAAGCATTTAGAGCGTTGTCGTGTGCTTTTACACATTATAGATGTAATGCCAGTTGATGGCTCTAACCCTGTTGATAATGCATTTGCAATCATCAACGAGCTACACCAGTACAGCCCTAAGCTCGCTGAAAAGCCACGCTGGTTAGTATTTAATAAAATTGATTTATTGCCTGAAGATGAAGCCAAAGCCTTATGTGAGCAAATTGCAGAAGAGTTGGGTGAGTCTGAAAATATTTACAGTATTGCTGCAATTAATAAATTAAATACGCAGCCATTAATTCACGACATCATGACGCTACTTGATAACATGCCTAAAGAGAAGTTTGTAGAAGTGGCAGACGAAGAGGTTGAATTTAAGTGGGATACCTACCATCAAAAAGCCACTAAAGGCGATGATGATGACTGGGATGATTGGGATGAAGATGATTACGACGTAGAAGTTGTCTACGAGCGTTAATTATAATTGTATATATTTAAAAGGAGCTAACGCTCCTTTTTTATTTTTTTAATAATAAAGAATTAGGTGTTTAGTGTGATAATTTCAATGATTGCAGCAATGGCAAACAACCGTGTCATTGGCTTAGATAATAAAATGCCATGGCATTTACCTGGTGACCTTCAGCACTTTAAAAAAGTAACCTCTGGTAAACCCGTTATTATGGGGCGCAAAACATTTGAATCAATAGGCCGACCGTTACCTGGGCGACGTAATATTATTATTACTCGTAATAAAGACTATCACGCATCAGGAATTGAAACAGTAACCACACCAGAAGCTGCACTTGAGCTTGTTAATGATGTTGCAGAGGTGATGATAATTGGTGGCGGAAACATCTACCAGCAGTTTTTAGCGCAGGCGCAGCGCTTGTATTTAACCTTTATAGACTTAGATGTTGAAGGAGATACACAATTTCCTGATTATAAAAGTGTTGCAAACTGGCAAATTGAAGATGAAATGTTGATGACGCCCGATGATAAAAATAAATATAGTTATAAGTTCGTAACTTTGAATAAAATTTCTTAACATTATTGCCAAAATCTGAGCGTGTTGGTACAATATTAAACAGTCGAGTACGAAAAAAGTATTGATATAAGGTATCCAGTCAATGATTAAATTACCGAAGCTAGTTGTAATTGCTGCTATTGCAGCAGGTTCGTTCGCTTATACTGCGCCTGCAAGCGCTAATGATCAGTTAGCTGTTTCAATCTGTGAATACATTGCTGGTGATGATAAAAACCGTCTGCGTAGCAAATTAAAAAGTTCACGTGTGAAAGTTCGTAATATCTATGATGCAGTTTTCTGTAATGGTAATAACTTATTGCGTCACGCTGTTGCAAGTAATGCGGTTGATACGGGTGAGTACATTGTTAAAAACTTATCAAAGAGCTCACTTGAAGATGGTGCCGATATAGCCTGGGCTGAGGCAAATCATGCAGGATCACCTTTAATCCCTATTATTAAAGACCGCGCAGGCCTTTAATTAAAAGCTTAATTTAAAAAAAACCGCGTTTATACGCGGTTTTTTATTAGTTACCTAAAACATCCTTCCATTGAGCTTTTATCTATCCTTCCCTCTGAGTTAGAAGTGCGCCTTTCAACACAGCTATTTTCACTAAATAAAGACATTAACGGTAAATACAGAGCTCTAGGAAAGCTCTCAGGTAACGATACTGCGCTTTTAGCAATTTCGCCGTAAGCCCTCGCCCGATGAGGGCGGGGATATAAGGCGTAAGACGCGTCAGTGGCTTAATCTGGTGTATTTTGACTATCTACATAAACCTTTAACGTTTCGATTGTTGCATCGCCAGCAGTACAAGCAAAGTATGAGCGAGCCCATAGGGCGGAGTTTTTACTCTGCCTTGTGAGGTGCGTATTTTTCAGTCGCAACATCCGAGACGAAACTGCCTTCAGGTTATTAACCATTACACTAATTGAGAGTTTTGGTGGATACGAAATAAGCAAATGCACGTGATCCTGTTCGCCATCCATTTCTATCAACTCACACTCCAGCTTAATGCAAGCAGATTCAAATGCCTCTCTTAATTGCTCTATCATAAGCCCAGTAAACAACTTACGTCTGTATTTTGTTGTAAACACTAGGTGAACAACCAACTTGCTTACGCTGTGCCTTTTTCTGAGATAGCCTTTTAACAACTCTTCTGTGTGTGCACTCACTTTACAAAACCTATTCAAAGTATTAATATATAGATATTATACACAAGAGCACTGAAATGTTAAGAGCAACAAAAGTACGCATTTATCCAACACAAGAGCAAGCTGAGTTTTTGATTGCTCAGTTTGGCGCTGTGCGTTTTGCGTATAATAAATCTCTACATTTAAAGTCTCACATGTACCGCAAGCATGGCGTGATATTGAATCCTAAAAAAGATATAAAGCCATTACTTGCCGTTGCCAAAAAGTCACGAAAATACCACTGGTTGAAGCAATACGACTCAATCGCTTTACAGCAATCCGTGATCAATCTTCACCAAGCGTTTGATAACTTCTTCAACCCAAAATTAAAGGCCAAGTATCCACAATTCAAACGTAGACATAGCAAGCAATCAAGCTATCACTGTGTCGGCGTAAAGGTGCTCGATGGCGCGATCAAACTCCCGAAAATGAAGCCTGTAGAGGCAAATATTCATCGTGAGATTATAGGGGAAGTAAAAAGTATTACACTCAGTTTGAGTAATACTGGAAAGTTCTATGCGTCAATACTTGCTGATGATGGGGCGGAAGTCCCATCGCCAATTCATACAGTGAGAAAGGTAACCGGTGTCGATCTCGGTCTATCTCACTTTGCTATTGAGTCAAACGGAAAAAAGACAGCTAACCCACGATTTGTAAAACGTGCTGAGAAGAATCTCAGACGTAAGCAGCGTCAACTATCTAGAAAAGAAAAAGGCAGCGCAAATCGAGCAAAAGCTCGATTGTTGGTTGCTAAATGCCATGAAAAAGTAGTGAACGCTCGCGCTGATTTTCAACACAAACTCTCTCGAACTCTCGTTGACGAAAACCAAGCGGTGATAGTTGAGACATTGAAATCAGCAAACATGATGAAAAACCGCAAACTGGCGAAACACATAGCGGATGCCTCATGGCATAGCTTTGTTGTTAAGTTGGAGTACAAAGCTAAAGAGCAAGGCAAGCACCTAGTAAAGCTCGATCAGTGGTACGCCAGCTCGAAAACATGCCATTGTTGCGGTCACAAAATGGAAGAAATGCCCTTATCGGTTCGCAAATGGGATTGTCCGTCTTGCGGAGTTAAAGATATAGATCGCGACTTCAATGCCGCCCTTAATATCCGAGATAAAGGTATTTTTGAATTAAAAGCGGCTGGACAGTCGTTTCTGCTTATGGAAGCTGCGTAAGTCTCGGCATTATCGAGCAACGGCTAACGAAATAAGAAGCATCGCCCGATAGGGCGGTGAGACGTCACACAATGCACTGAGATAAATGACGGGCTCAGCGTCATCGCTTATAAATTATGTACAAAAAGCCTCAACTCTAAGTACCCATGCTCTAAGCTACAATAAGTTGGCGAGTGACTATTATAGTGAAGTGGTTAATTTATCTTTATCGACCTATCAACTGCTAAATGATTACCAGCCTGAAATTGAAAAAAGCCTGCAACAAAGTGTAAAAAATTTAAACTTACTCGCTGCAAAAATTGCACAGTTGCCTAATTTAGGAGTGATGAATAAGGTTGATGAATTTGCTTTATTTGTAGATGAAGAGCCAGAAGATCTGGATGCTGATATAAAAGCGGAGTTGGTGAGTTGGCCTAAACGTTATTTGCGCGATTTAAGCAGTACTTTATCGCAAGCAAAGCAGCGTAATTCTGGAACGAATGAGTTACGTGAACAAATTAGCGTGTTATCAAAAACAGTGATTGAAGCAGAGCAAGCATTAAAAGCGCAGCAAGATACCGTTAAACAACAAGTATTTTGGGTGTTCGGAATCGCAATAGGTGGTTTAGTAATATTAGCTTTTGGTATTTATTGGGTGCAACGTAAACAGGTTTTACAGCCTTTGAGGCAACTACGAGATGGGTTTGCATTTTTAATCGAAAGTAATGAGTTAAAAAATATTACAGTGAATAATCCTAAAACAGTTGTTAAAAATGAAAGTTTACTAGTAAATATTCAACACATAGGTGAGCAGGTTAATCATATTAACGCGCAGGCTGCTGAAAATGCACAAAATACTTATGAGGCAATGCAGCAAAGTGTTGGTTTTGCTAAAAATATGCTTAATGCGAGTTCTGATACACAGCAACGTATTGAACAAGGTATGCACAGTGTGCAAGAGTTACTGAGCGGCGTGCAAGGTCGAGGTTTTGCGGTGGTTGCTGATGAAGTAAGGCAATTAGCCATGCAAACCCAAGGTTCGTTAAAAGAGATTAACGATCAGCTGGCGTTATTAAGTGAGAACTCTCAAATGGTCTACTCACAAATTAATGCGTTAACTGAGGATGCCCAATTACAAACCGAAAATGCCCAAGAGCTTCAAGCAAACTCTGAAGGGGTCGCAAATAATGCTCAGCAGACAAACACAGTTGCAGTTGAAGCAATGGAGCTTGCAAAACAGCAAAGCAATTTCCTTAGTGACTTTACTCAATCAATGCATAATAAGAAAAGCCAAGTAAATGAGTTGAGTGAGTTGGTGTCTGATATTCGCTCGCAGCTAGCGCTGCAAATGGCAACAATTAAAAAGGGATTGGGTTTAGACAGTGATGCAGTTTAATCTCGGTATAAACTCGAAACCGTAAATATTAACCTGTATGCTAAAAGTCTACGTAGTTACCCAAAGGATTTAACATGATTGAACAAGGTCAAACAATACCCGCAGTTAGTCTATCTAAGCTAACCGATGACGGTATGCAAACACTGACAAGCAATGAATTATTTGCAGATAAAAAAGTCGTGTTATTTGCAGTGCCAGGCGCTTTTACACCAACGTGTTCGAATGCTCATTTACCTGGATATATTAGCTTGGCTGATAAAATTAAGGCCAAGGGAATTGACGCTATTTATTGTGTATCGGTAAACGATGCATTTGTGATGAAAGCGTGGGGTGAGTCACAAAATGCAGAACATATAGATATGCTTGCAGACGGTGATGCTAGTTTTACTTGTGCTTTAGGGCTTGAAAAAGATACCGCAGGCTTTGGTGGAATACGCTCAAAACGATACGCGATGGTTGTTGATAATGGTGTTGTTACTGGTCTATTTGTAGAACAAGGCAAAGAGTTTGTAATAAGCAGTGCTGAAGCTGTTTTAGCCAAGCTTTAACACTGCCGACTTTAATCAGAGAATAAAAAGCCGATACAGTGTATTGGCTTTTTTTATCTAAAGAGGATGTTTTATGGCTGGTATTGACCGCTTAGCGTTAAACCAGAGAATGTTTGATACGCATTAACACTTAAGTGCCATGTTCCCGCTTGAGGATTACTAAAAGTACAAGTTTCGGCGTTACCATTTTTATATGGACGACAATCATA